>DATIYG010000048.1:0-34036 GCA_035517755.1 Rhizomicrobium sp.
GTTCGAGTTCGACCTGTTCGGTGTCGGCGTCGATGCCGGCCAGACGACCATCCGCATCCGCCATGTCTATGGCGAATGGGGCATGCTGCTCGTTGGCCAGACGAACAGCGTCTTCATGGACGGCGATGTATTCCCCAACACGATCGACTACTGGGGACCAGCCGGCATGGTGTTCTATCGCAACGTGCAGATCCGCCTGACGCCCTACCGCACCGAGCACAGCCACTTCGCGATCGCGCTCGAACGGCCTACCAACGACGTCGACGCCGGCACGCTTCGCGAACTCGATCCGGAACTTGGCGCCAACATCCAGAACGACGAAAAGCTTCCGGATCTGACGGCTCACTACTACACGAGCGCCGATTGGGGACATTTCCAGCTCGCCGGCATCGTCCGCTATGTCGGGTACGACTCGAAGAACACGCCGGACGACCGGCCGAAAGGCAGCCGGATCGGCTGGGGTGTGAACGCCACCGGCCACATCGCGGTCCTCGAGAAGGACAAGCTGCTCGCTGGAGTCGTCTATGGCCACGGCATCGCCAGCTACATGAATGACGGCGGCGTCGATCTGGCGCCGACGGGCACCTTCCCCAACGATGTGCATCCCAAGGCCGTGCCGCTGCTCGGCGTCGAGGCGTATTACGATCATTACTGGAGCAGCCGGTTTTCCAGCTCGATCGGCTACAGCTTCACGCAGGTGGACAACACCAATCTTCAGGATTTCAACGCGTTCCAGAAGGGCGAATACGCTTCGGCGAACCTGCTCTACACGCCATCAGACAACCTCATGATCGGCGGCGAGTTCTTGTGGGGCAAGCGCACCGACAACAACGGAGCGACCGGCGACGACATCCGCTTCCAGTTCTCCGTCAAATACAATTTCGGCGCCAAGATCGCGATCTGAGCGGGCGGGCCAATCGATGGGCGCGGCACTTAGGCACTCAGCTCTTCTCGGCGCCGCTGCTGTGCTTGCAGTCGGCGCCGCTTCCCAACCCGTCCTTGCCGGGCCGACGACTGACCAACAACGCCTCGATGAACTGAAGGCGATGAAGCGCGACATGGTGCGGATGATGCACCAGTACGAGGCGCGCATCAGCGCGCTCGAAGCCGAGATGAAGGAGGAGAAGCAGCAGGTTGCAAAGGTTCAAGCCGCGAAGACTCAAACCATCGTCGTGCAGGCTGCTCCGGCGCAAAAGGTGATTATCGATCCGCATGAGGACGAGGAAAGGCAAGCGAGTGCATCCCAACCCCAGCCAGAGGGTCTTTCGGGCGCATTGAAAAGCTGGGGCGCTTACGACGCCGGCAACGGTTTCGTGCTGGTGCGCGGGCGGCTTGGCGAAATCGACGCTCGTCTCATCGCGTATGCGCGCTACCTCAACCAGACCCAGCTCGATCCGAGCTACACCGACAGCTTCGGCCGAACATTCAAGCTTCATCTGCGCCAGGATGTGCAGTGGAACAAGGTCAACTTGAGCTTCAAGGGCTGGCTGTTCGACCCCAACTTCACCTACCGGGTGTGGGTGTGGACGCAGCAGCCGGCGATGGGAGAAGGCGCGCAGGTCGTGGTCGGTGGCCAGCTCGGCTACCGTTTCTTCGACTGGTTGAGTGTTTACGCCGGCATCGCGCCACTGCCGTCGACCCGCAGCACGAACTGGACCTATCCGTTCTGGCTGAAGATGGACAACCGGACGGTGGCCGACGAATTCTTCCGCGCCTCGTACTCGCAAGGCTTTTGGGCTGACGGAAGCATCACCGACGATCTCCAATACCGCTTCATGATCTCCAACAACCTGTCGGCTCTCGGCGTGTCCGCGGCCGAACTGGACTCGCAGTTCAACACCATGTCGGCAGCCCTGTGGTGGATGCCGACGACAGGGGAATTCGGTCCGGCGTTAGGATTTGGCGATTTCGAAGGCCACGAGCAGCTGGCGACGCTCTTCGGAATCCATTTCACGCGCAGCCGCGAGGACAAGCAGGACCAGCCGGGCGTCGATGCGTTCGAGAACAGCCAGATCCGGCTATCGGACGGCACATTGGTTTTTTCACCGAATGCGTTCAACACCGGCGGTCAGGTCGATCGCGCGACCTATCAGATGCTCGATGCCAATGCAGGATTCAAATATCTCGGCTGGTCGCTGGAAGCCGAGTACTACGCGCGCTGGATCTCGGACTTCAAGACCACCGGCTTCATTCCGGTGAAAAGTCTGTTCGACCAGGGCTACCAGGTACAGGCTTCGGCGATGATCATTCCGAAGCAACTGCAAGCCTACGTATCCGGGTCAGAAATTCTCGGCCAATACGGCGATCCCTGGGATGCGACGCTCGGATTGAACTGGTATCCCTTCTGGCGGCGCGAATTCCACATCAACACGGAAGCGATCTATCTGCACCACTCGCCCGTTGGCGGCAGCTCGTATCCCTACATCGTCGGCGGCAATGGCTGGCTGTTCAACACGGACTTCATCCTCACGTTCTAGGTGCCTAACGCTTCCGCCTGCGTGTCCAGTACGGCGCGCACGTGCTCGAGCGGTCCCTGGTCTTCCTGAATGCCGCCCGAGCCGGGCCGGTCGATATCCATGATCAAAAGCAGCGACATGCACATCAGAAACAGCACGAAGCAAGTGAGGAAGGTCTCACCACGATGCAGGTAATAGCCGAGTACGCCGGCTGTGCTGACAAGATACGCGCTCAACAGCACGTAGACCTCCATCGGGACGTGATCTTTGCGCGCGGCTCTGCGCGCCTGATCCAGATCGCCCAAATTTATCGTGGTGTTGACGAGCGGAAGAATGGCAGCTGCACCGCGAGGGGAATCGGACACGGCTCCAACGACCGCCTTGTCAATCTGATCCAATACCTTGTCGCTTCGAGCGCGCAGAACCCCTCTGACCGGATATCCATCCTTTGCGAGCGCCAGTTGTGAGACTAGGTAGGCCTTGATCAGGTTTCCGATCTGTGTGCTGTGTGGCGTCCCAAGAAGTTGTGCTGCGAGATATGCAGAACTGGCTGCGTTCGCCTGCGCCACGACCAACTGCCGCCGTTCCTCGAAGCGCTGGATGGCGATGGAAAACGCAAAGCCAAGCAGTAGCGCAAGCAGACCCAGAGCGGACACGAGATAGCTAAGCCCGTCCAGCTTCTGCGTCCGGCCATGTAGCCGGCGGAGGCGGACGCCCGCAAAGAACGCGCCGACAGCCGCGGCGAAGAGAATGATGCCAATCTGCCAGAGTCTGGCATCGGTGAGCCATGCCAACACTGCAGACACCGCCTTTGCCTTCCGGACCGGCGAGCAGAAGCGACAATTCCCCTAGATGCGTGACGAGGAATCCGTCATCCGGCCGACGTGGCTCCTCTGATGCGGAGCCCGTCAGCCGCTGAAGGCGGTCGCGGGGATCTTAACCCCGCGGCCCCTTGTGCTTGGCTTCGAGCGCGTCGACCCGACCGCTCAGCGCATTCACTTCCGAACGTGCCTGGTCTGCCGACTGCTGGGCGCCCTGCGCTGCCTGCAGCGCCTGCTGGGCCGTCGACTGCGCCTGGTTCGCCGCAGCGCCGGCGGCGTCCGCCGTGGCTTGCGCCTTCTCGACGCTCTCGACGCTCGCGCATCCGCTCATCATGAGCGCCGCGACGCCGGACAAGATTAAACCCCTACTGGTGACTTTGCGCATTGGCGCACTCCTTCGTGTTGAGGCCGCGTTCGCTGCTGCGAACCGTCAACATTTGAAGCAGTCGCGCGCTATCCTGCCATTGGACAAAGGTCCAACGGCGCATCGTTTAGCAAGCTGCATACTGCAGCGGTAACCATTCGTGCAGCGATACAATGCGCCTCAGCGAGGGGACAAACACAACGCTGGCGTTATCGCGCGTTGTTTTTATAGCAACGCTTCTTGTTTTTTCGATGGCAGCAAGCCCAGCGCGCGTCTTGGCATTTGATCTCTTTGACGATGACGCTGCTACGGCAACCGCTCGCAGCATCGAAGCCAAGCTTGCAGGTCTTGAAGATGGCAACGCGGGGGACAATGCCCTGCAAAGCCAGGTTCTCGCGTTCTATCAGGCGCGCGATTATCGACCGGCCTGGAGCGGCAGTGATCGAGCACAGCGGTGGGCCAAACACGTGCGCTACACGCTCGAACACGCTTACGAGCAAGGCTTGCGGCCGTCCGACTATCAGATCCTGTTGCCCGACTCCGACGCCGCTCAGGAAAGCGGCGATGCCGCGGCCGCCTACGACATCGCCATGAGCACCGCGCTGCTGCGCTATGCGCACGACGTGCGCACGGGACGCTTCGCACCGTCGGACATCTACAACGACGTCGACTTGCCGCCGCAACGCTTCGACGCCGCGAGGCAACTGAATTCCGCGCTCAGGCACAGTTCGCTGGATGATTTCCTCGGCAGCCTGCCTCCCGCCCATGTGGAATATCGCGGTCTGGTCGCGGCCTTGGCGCTATATCGCGGTATGGCTGAACGCGGAGAGAGACCAGATGGCGATACCTCAAAATCGGTATCGTATCGAATGCAGCAGATTGCAGCGAACATGGAACGCTGGCGCTGGATGCCGGCCCAGCTCGAACGCCGGTACATCCAGGTTGATGTTCCGGATCAGGAACTGGACTACGTCCGCGACGGCCAGATTGTGCTGCAGTCCCGCGTCGTCATAGGGCGCCGTGCAACGCCCACACCGATCCTTCGCACTGTCGTGCAGGCCGTGATCGCCAATCCGGCGTGGGACATCGCCGACGACATAGCCATCCGACAGATTCTGCCGCGCATTCGCGCCTCGCACGATTACCTCGCCACGCACGACATCACCTTCGAGAACGGCCAATTCCATCAGGCCCCCGGGCCGCACAATGCCCTCGGCCTGTTGATGCTCGATGCACCCAATCCCTTCTGGGTCTACATGCACGATACGCCCGACAAGAGATTGTTCAGCCTGGAGACGCGCGAGTACAGCAACGGCTGCGTGCGCGTCGAGCAGATCTTCCCGCTGGCGTCGCTCGCCCTCACCGATGACCCCGACGCAGGTTCCGATTCGCTGAATCAGGCCATCGCGTCCGGTCAGACGGAGCAACTCCTCCTGCCCGATCCGCTACCAGTTTACATGGTCTATTGGACAGCGCGTGCCGACGAGGACGGCACGGTGGACTTTCACCCCGATCGCTACGGACGCGATACGGTCCTGATCGCGAAGCTCGGTCTCGGCGCGCCTGCCGCAGCGAAGAAGCGCGTGGCGACTGCTCCGGCTCATTCCAAATCCCGGCCGACGATCACACTCCGCCCGGTCTCACTCGAAATCCCCGCCGGACACGGCCAGGGCCGGGCTCACTAGCCGGCAAAAAAGCGCGGCGCGCGCCGGTTCGGGCCGCGCCGCGTTCCGTGACGCGAGTCTGCGTCAGCTGCGGAAGTTCGCGATCGCCGCATCGGCTTGTGGCATAACGTCTCTGATCGTGCGCCTGTAGCAAGTGCGATGATCCGGCGTTCCAATCGGGAATCGGAACGCGAGCCTGTTGCATACGCTGCGCGATGCGTTGCGCACGCGCTGTCTGAGTTCATAGACGCCTTCGCCGCTGTGCAGGTTGAGATCGCCGATCGAGACCGGAATCGACATTGAAACGTCCTGGATCGGCGCGCCGAACGAGTTCCGCGTGGGCGGGCGTGGCGGCGCCGTGATCGTCACCTCTTCCGATGCCTGGTTGACCTCAACGTTCGTCGTGGGCGGCCCATACTCCTGCGCGCCGACTGAAGCCGACGAGAGTATGCCGGCAACGAACCCGGCAAACACAGACAGCATTCTCATGCGATGAAACTCCGAACTCATGGGATGCCTCCTTCTTGTCCTCTTCCCCGGGAGGAGATGGAACCGAGCGACCTGACGTGGCTCGATGTGTTTGCTGATTAGGTGGGGACCAGCGGCAATCGCCAGTGGACCTTGGTGCAGAGGCATCAGCAATTGATCGGCCAAGACCGGCGCGCGTTGGACGAGAGGCCAGTAGCGTGATCGCGGCTTGAGTGTCTTTTGTTCAGTTTGGTTTTGAGGATGACGCTGTGAACGAACACTCAGCGCAGCCGCAGCCGGCAAACAGATTTGCGGATCTTTCGACTGAACTGTCGGCACGCCGGACCGGAATGTCGTTCCAGAGGACTCGTCTGAGTGCGGACCGCACTTTAATGAGCGTCATCCGAACGTCGCTGTCCCTGATCAGCTTTGGCTTCACCATCTATCAGCTCTTTGCACGGATGATGAAGGAAGGCACTCTCGAAACAGCCAGTTCCCATGCGGCACGGAACTTCGGCGGTTCGCTCGTATGGCTCGGCGTTGGAATGCTCATCATCGGCATTGTCTATCATGTGCAATTCATGCTGGGCCTGCGCGATGAGCGCAAACGCATGAAGCGCGAGGGCGCCATCTTCGGCGAGAGCCGCTTTCCGGCCTCGTTCACGCTTGTTGCCGCAATCGTGCTGCTGCTGATCGGGTTTGCCGCAATCGCCAGCGTAAGCTTCCATCTCGGCCCGCTTACCTGACGAAGAGTCAGAACATGCGCGTCGCGCGCAGGACCTCGTCCACGCTGGTCTCGCCGGCGAGGACCTTCTTCATGCCATGGGCGTGCATCGTCTGCATGCCTTCTTCCACGGCCTTGCGCCGAAGGGCACCTGCTTCGGCACGGGCCAGGATCATGGCGCGCAGCGGATCGCTCAGCGTCAGGACTTCGACGATCGAGGTACGGCCGAAATAGCCGGTGCCGCCACACTCTGCGCAACCCTTCGGTCGGTGCAGGACAATTGCGGATCCATCCGAACGTGGCGCGACCTGAAGTTTTTCGAGGAGAACAGGTAGCGCTTCGTGGGGTTCCCGGCAGTGCGGGCACAGAACGCGCACGAGGCGCTGCGCGACGATTCCGTTGATTGTCGATGTCAGGAGATAATCCTCCACGCCCATATCGAGAAGGCGCGTGACCGCGCTGGCCGCGTCGTTGGTGTGCAGCGTCGACAGGATGAGATGTCCGGTGAGCGCCGCCTGTACCGCGACTTGAGCCGTTTCCAGATCGCGAATTTCGCCCACCATCATGATGTCAGGATCCTGACGGAGGAAATTTCGCAGGGCACCGGCGAAGGTGAGTCCGATCTGCGGCTTGACCTGGACCTGGTTGATACCCTTGAGCTGATACTCGACGGGATCCTCGATCGTGAGAATCTTCTTGTCGCGCGTGTTCAGTTCCAGAAGGCCGGCATAGAGGGTTGTCGTCTTGCCGCTCCCCGTTGGGCCGGTCACCAGAAGGATTCCGTGCGGCTGTTCGAGAAGCCCGCGGATCGCCGCTGCGATGTCGGCGTCAAATCCCAGGGCGTCGAAATCGAGTTTCAGCCGGCCGCGATCGAGAATGCGCAGCACCACGCTTTCGCCGTGGACCGTCGGCAGGGTCGAAACACGGAAGTCGATATCCATGCCGCGCACGGCAAGGCGAATACGCCCATCCTGGGCGATGCGGCGTTCGGCGATGTTAAGCCCTGCCATGATCTTGACGCGCGAAACGATTGCCGCCGACAGCCTCGCGGGCGGCGATTCCACATCGTGCAGAACGCCGTCGACGCGATAACGCACGAGAAGCTCGCCCTCCATCGGCTCGATGTGAATATCGGAGGCGCGCGCCTCGACGGCGCGCGTGATCAACAGGTTTACGATGCGGATGACGGGGGCATCGCTTGTACCGTCTGCAAGTCGCTCGACATCGCCCTCGCTGCCGGCCGACGTCGCGGACGGCGCCTCTTCCGAGATCTGCCGGAGCTGCGATTTTCCTCCGCCATAGAGCCGGTCGAAGGCCCACTCGAGATCGGACGGATTGGCCACATAGGCACGCACGGGCTTCCGGGCCGCAAATGCCGCAGCTTCGGCGGCGCGATGATCGAGCGGATCGGCCATCGCGATCACAAGCGTTTCGCCGTCCTTGAGCGGCACGATCCTCGCTTCTCTCAGGAAGACGAGACTGAACCGGTCTTCAAGCACAGGCTCGGCGGGATAGTCTTCACGGCTGGCAAACGGCAATCCGAGTACGCGGGACAGCGCCTCCGCAATATCACGCTCCGAGACCAGCCCCAGGCGCGCGAGAACACTTTCGAGCCGCTCACCGCGTTCGCGTGCAAGCCGTTGCGCGCGATCGAGGCCCGCGGACTCCAGTTTGCCTTCCGCCATCAGACGCTCGGCGAGCTCTTGCCGACCCGGCGAGTCGTTCACAGGAATATCTCCGCAACACGCGACCTGGCAGGATACGCGATCTCGCGCTGGTTATCGACAGCGGGATAACCGGTCATGGAACGGCAGCTTCCGCAGCGCGGCTCAACATTGCGGCCAGCCCATCATTCATCACAAGATCGACGAGCAGGTGAACCCGATCTGTTGAGCCGGCATTCGTCACGCTGTGCGGCTCACGCAAACGGAGATACCAGGCACTGCCCGCCTCCATCGGAATCCTTGTGCCGTTTAGTAGAAAAACAACATCCGGATTGGTGACGACCGGAATGTGGATGCGCAGGATGCCGTCCTTTGCCGTGTCCTCATGGTCGGTGTGTTCCTTGAGCGTGGAGCCGGGGCTCAGCCGCAAGAGTCGCGCACCGCGCACTTCGGCATCGAAGGAACGGATGACCTTGTCCAGGTAGGGGCAGTGGGCCAGTGCCGGCGCGTTTTCGAATTCCGTCATGGCCGACGTAGTCACGATCATCAGGATCGGGTGCTTCACACCGGCGGGGCCGCGCAGGGGAATCACATCCCAATTGCCGCTGTAGCGGTCGGTGAGGAAATGATCGATCCAGTTCTCGCCGGAGATTTCGGCCAGATCACGCGCGAGCAACTCCGGATCGAAAGAGATCGGAAGCCGGACGCGATCCGGTATCCGGTCCCAGTCACAGGCAATGCGTCGTTCCGACCCCTCTCTTGTCATCATGGTGCGCGCCCTTCGGCACGGAGCGTGGCCGCTTCGATTTCGCTCACCTTGCGCGCGTCCCAGCGCCCCTCGCCGAGATTCTCGAAGAAGATGTACTCGTCGGCGGCGATCCTGCCGAGCGCGACATGCCGGTCAGGCAGGATCACGAAAGTCTCTTGGCCGACATGGACGACGACCTGTCCGCCTTGCGGCATGCCCCAGGCAGCGATGTTCTTCAGTTGCGTGTAGTTCGGCTCCTTCCGCCAGGCATCGGGATGATCCTCGTCGACGTTGGCGTTCAACCGGCGGCCCTCGAGATCGAGCCACAGGACCATGTGGCAACGTTCCGGCTGCCAATTCTCATCGAGCGTGCCATCGATCAGCCACAGGCAATGGAAGCTGCGGCAGACCTGGGGCCGTGTCTCGTGGATGCTGCAGCCTTGGGCGGGAACGCAGTGTCGGCACCACTCGTTCATCGGCTTGTCGATCGGCGCATCGACCCGCATCACCTTGCAGCACAGCGTGCAACCGTCGCAGCTGCGCGCCAGCGTGAACGGTCCGTTCGGCGTGTCGACGGTCATGCCCATGCAATCATCCTGCCTTCGAACGCTTTGCCGGGTCCAGGGGACGGATCAGGTTGACGTAGCCGGTGCCCTTATCCTCGAGCAGCACGAAGCCGAGATTGCGGCAGAGCTTGAGCGAATGCTCGTTCCCGTAGCGCACCTCGACGCGCGCGGCGCGCCCCTTGGCCGCCCATTCGTCGGCGACCATCTCGATATACGCGGTACCGAGGCCTTGCCCCTGGCGCTCCGGCATGAGCGCGAAATCGACGAAGTAAACCGTCTTGCCTTCGTCGTGCTCGATCAGTCGCCCGATGGATACACCGTCGCTCTCGATGATCGAGTAGGCGGCATCGGGATACATCGCGCGATTGGTCGCGCTCTGCGATCGGTACTGGAAGGCGACCATGGTTTCGATCTGGGCCTCGGCGAGCCCTGCTCGCGTCAGCGGCCGCTCGGTATGACTCTTGAAGAGGGCTTGGAGGAATGCTTCGTCGTCCGGCAACTCCGGCCGCATCGTCACCGTGCCGCATCTCGTCTCGTAGCGTCGCGACACGGTAGCGCTTCCTTCGTCGTTGGGTTTGAGGCAATCTCGCCGCCGTCTGGATACTCAAGGAAATCCCGATGGGCGACGTGTTTCTCGAATATCACCACTTCGAGCCGCTGGTCGGCAAGAAGGTCACCTTCACGGGCGTCCCGCTGGACGATGTGAAGCTGGTCAAGGTGATCAAGAACGAGAAATTCATGGCGGAAGCCAAGCGCGATCCGTTCATCCTGATCTTCCGTTCGCCCAAGCTCGAA
The DNA here is from genome assembly GCA_035517755.1 of Rhizomicrobium sp. Classification (GTDB taxonomy): domain Bacteria; phylum Pseudomonadota; class Alphaproteobacteria; order Micropepsales; family Micropepsaceae; genus Rhizomicrobium. The sequence goes on from DATIYG010000048.1 coordinate 10,271, forward strand.
TTCTACATGACCGAAGGCATGCGCGAATGCGCGTTCGAGGATGGCCCGACCTACAGCCTTTACGTCGCGCCTACGCACACGGTCGAGAAGCAGTGGCAGGACTATCAGGCGATTTTCAGCTAGCACTGGAAGAGAAACTCCACCGCAGGATCGCCGCGGGGAGCTCTCGGTTCATCCGAAATCAGGCCGATCAGGTCTGCGAGGGGAAGATGCCCTGCAGCGCGATGCACATGTTCAGGCACAGGAAGGGCATGAGGTTAGTATGCGGTTGGCTGCCACCGTTGAGGCCAACCGTCTGGGGAGCCATCGTGCCGCCCGCGGCGAGCGCCCCATAGATCGCGAAGCTAAAATTGCCGCCGCTGCTGTTTACGCCAACGGATTGGGCCAGGACCGTATTGGTCGCCGGAAGATTGATGCTGCCTTGATGAGTTGCATCGGTCATGATCGCGTGATTGTGCGTCGGCGTCTCTGAAACGTTGATCGTGTGCGCCTCCTCGCCACCACGCTGGCCCAGAGTAAAACCGTTGCCCATGTGGATTGGCACCCGGCTGCGCAGATCGGGCAGGGCGAAGTTCACACGACCGTCACCACCAAAGGTCGTGCCGAGCAACGAGAACAGCGCCTGGTTCTGATTGATGGGCAGCAGCTGACCGTTGGCCAACGCCCAGCCCTTCGGTGCGAAATTGAACGAGAAAATCTCGATCTGGGCCAAGAACGGTGTCGACATGGTTCTGGTTCCTGCTCAGGGACGCGCCGGGAAGACGCCTTGCAGCGCGATGCAAAAATTCAGGGTTAGATACGGCTGCATGTTGTTGTGCGGAAGCGAGCCGCCGTAGGTGTTCGTTCCTTGCACCATCCCGGTGTTGACCGAATTGGTTGTAAGGTAATTTCCGGTGAAGCTCGCACTCTTGCTGCCAGAGAAACATTGCGCAAGCTGGTTTTGGTCAGCAGTCGGCGACGTGCCCGACACGGTTTGCGCGCTGAAGCTGTGGCTGTGGCTCGGCATTTCGGTCTGAATAAGCGTCACGTTTTCGGTGCCGGTTGTTTCTCCTACAAAGTAAGGACTAAGCCCGGGTCCCTGGCCTTGGCCGACACAGGCCTGACCCTGGAGGTTGGGCAGCCCGAATGTGGACTTCCCGTCGCCGCCGTAGTTGGTGCCAAGCAGGGAAAATAACGCCGTGTTCTGCGAAATCGGCAGCAGCTGGCCATCGCAGAACGCCCAACCCTTGGGTGGGAAATTGAAGGCGTACATTGTGATTTCGGCAACGAAAGGTGCGCTCATGGTCCGATGTCCGTTTGTGTCCGTCCCAGCGGACCGAAAGTTAGGTCGGCGACGGGTACACGCCGAACAGAGAGATGACGTAGCTGATGGTTAGCACCGGCTGAATGTTGTTGTGCGGCTGGCTTCCTCCCGTACTTTGGAGAGTCGAAGCGGGCAGCGTGACTGCCGTCGCCGCCGCATAGGGGGCGAAGGCATTCGGTGTGTCGCTGCCATTGCCAATGTTCTGCGAGGACATGATCGTTGCCGAGGTCGGCGTCGAAGCCGAGCCTTCTGCGTTGTTCGTCAACACCAGGTGATTGTGCTGGGGGATCTGCTGCGTGGTCAGCGTGACTTCCTCGGTGCCAGCTTTCTCGCCGATGACGTAATTGGAAAGGCCACTCCCCTGTCCCATATGGACCGCCACCCGGCCCTGCAGGTCGGGCAACGCAAAAGTCGATTGGCCATCGCCCCCATAAGTGGTGCCGATAAGATTGAACAGGGTTTCATTCTCGGAGATCGGCACAATCTGCCCTTGGCACGTCATCCAGCCGGCTGGCGCAAAGGTGCCGGCAAACATCAGAATCTGACCGACATATGGTTGAGACATGCCCCGGCTCCCGAAAGAGTTGCATTGTTATCACTCGCGACGCCGATTGACAATTCGGGAAGCAGGTCGGCCAAAACACACTAAGAACAGATACTTGTACAACATGCGACGAATTTCCTGCAATCTTGCCTAGAGGTTGTGACGAAGTCATGCCGCTGTCGTTCCTTGCCGCATTTCGCCACTGCTGGTAGCATCCAAAAAGCTTGGGGAAGTGGCTTCGACTTCAATCCCGAAGGCAGATGCCTGTGGCGCCGAAGGCCACGCTCACAAAGATGGGGTCATCATGAGCACGACGCGCGAACGCGGAACTCCCGCGCTGTTCAATTTCGGTTTGCAGGATTTCGGCACGCTATTGCATTCCGAAATGAAAGCGGTCCCCGAAAAGGCGGCAGTGACAGCGAATTCCGTGTTGTCGCATGAATCTTCCGTCGCGGCAGCAGCGCCTTCGCAGGACCATCTTCCCGCGCCGATTACAACGCGGACCGGTGGACTGGAAAATCTTTACGCACCTTCCCACGGCAACTTTACCGCTCACCATAACAGGACGCCCTTCCAGGCGAACGTCCAGCCGGACAGCGCACAGGCCTTCCAGAAGAATCCTCTTGCGCCGTCGCAGCCGACTCCGCCAGCGATGACTCTCAGCCACGCTCTGCCGCTACAGGACGCATTGTCCGTCGCGCCGATGCAGACATCACTTCTGGCATCGGCGGCCGCGATAAATCATTTGCTGGCGCCGACCAATGCACATGCCGGCTCGAACGGTATCCACGCTCCTCCACCGGTGGTCGCCGTGGGCGGCCAGCTCTGGTACGGGGTCGACAACGCCGCAAATACCGGCCTGGACCACATTGACACCGATGGCGCGGGCAAGGACGTCGCAGAGCATGACACCAGCGGCGCCGACTTCGCCAGCATGGCGGTGGATGGGGCAGACGGATTCTATTTCGGCTACACCCGCGATGGCTTGCTCCGCATTGGACACATCACCAACGACGTTGAGACCGGCCAAGCCAGCGAGATCCAGGAGATCCTGATTCAGCATCAGGTGGCAGGCCACCCCGCCAGCAACGACGAGGTGAACGCGATTGCCGTCGATCCGCTGAACCACATCATCTTTGTGGGACTGTGGGGACAAGCGGATCAGTACACGGGCATTCTCGAGGTCCAATACGATCCGTCCACCGGCGCGCTAACGAGCCCGTACAACGCTTCGGCCGGCACGGTAAGCGACTTCGGCCACATGCTGTTCCACGACGACAACAGTGGACTGGTGAACGGCGTCACGGCGATGACGAATATCATCGCCATGCAGTACGACATGCAGGACGGCAATCTGTACTATGTCGACCAGACCAACATCTGGCCAGGGTCCAGCGGCAGTGGGCTTGCGTGGCACCAGACCAATGGCATTTATAGGGTCAGCACGACGGGTTCGGTGAGCGGCACCGAGCCGGTCCCCGTCCAACTTTCGCTGAACAGTCAATTTGCCGCCGGCGACAACAACAATTACATCGAGGGACTGGCGATCAACGAGGCGCAGGGCCTGATCTATTTCGCGGTCAACGACGCGGCCACCACCACGAGCAAACTCTACTACATGCCGATCGCGGGCGGGACTGCGACGCAGATGTCGATCCCAGGGGGCGTGACTTTCATTTTCGCCGATGACCAGGGTACGGGCGTCAACCCGCTCGCCTTCGATCCAAATCTGCGTCAGCTCTATGTTTCCGACAATCAGGGGCAGGACATCGTTGAGCTGACACTGAGCGCCGACGGCAAGAGCTTCACCGGCGGAAACAGCAGCTTCGATGTCATCGACAACAATCACGATGGTACCGGCCCGACCGGCCTGTTCTTCGATCCGCTGCCGACGCTGGGCTCGCTGTCGGCGACGACGACGGAGGCATTGCAGGGCGGCAGCGCGCTCAACCTGCTGACTGCTGCTCCCACGATCACCGATCCCCAGGATGGCGCCTCCAACAAGCTTCACATGGGCTTCGCCCAGATTGTGGTTGCCAATGCGCAGTCGGGCGACAATCTGTTCGCCAATGGTGCGCAAAGCGGGACGATCGCCGGCACCAACATCAGCATCAACTGGAACTCCTCGACGCACACGCTGACCCTCAGCGGCAACGATACCGAGGCCCACTATCAGACAGCCTTCGACCTGATCAGCTTCCAGGATGCGGGCACCGACAACAGCACCGGCAGCCATCCCACCCGCACCATCGACTGGATCATCAGCGACGGCACCACCATTGTCGACCAGACCACCGCGGACTCGAACGAGAAGGCGACGACCGTCGTCATCGACCGTGCCCCGACGGTTGTTGCGGACAGCTATACGAAGGTGCTTGAGGGTTCGGTGCTGAACGACAACGCGGCCGCCGGCGTTCTGCATAACGACAGCGACAAGGACGCCGATGCGATCGTCGTCACCGCACTCAACGGCTCGGCAGGCAATCTGAACTCCCTCACGTTCACAGGCACCTATGGGCATTTCGATCTGCAGTCTGACGGCAGCTTCGTCTACACTGCCGACCTCACCGGGGCGATCGACGGGGCGGCGAACGGATCGCATCCGGTGGATACCTTCACCTACACGGTTTCGGACGGGATTGTCGGGGTGTCGACGACGACGGTGAGCTTCACGATCGACCGCGCGCCGACGCTGGTTGCGGATAACCCTTTGACTCAAGCCCTGGAAGGTGCCGGTTCCACATCCCTCGGCAATGTGCTGACCAATGACAGCGACAAGGACGGCGATCCCCTTGTGGTGTCGCAGGTCAACGGCTCAGCCGCCGGTGTGAACAACTCGGTTGCCGGCACCTACGGCCACATCACCATCAATTCGAATGGCACCTACAGCTACAATGCCGACAACACATCGGCGATCGACAGCGCAGCCACCGGTTCGCATCTGACCGACACGTTCACCTACACAGTGGATGACGGCCAGGGCAGCGCAAACCAGGTCACGACGGTCACCGTCACCATCGATCGTGCGCCGACAGTAGTTGCCGATGCGCCAGTGGCGGAAGCGGTGGAGTCCGGCGTTTCCGTGACGGGCAATGTGCTGACCAACGACAGCGACCGCGACGGCGACAGCCTGACGGTGACGCTGATCAATGGCGGCGCGGTGGCCTCGGGCGCCGGCGGGACGGTCTTTGCGGGCACCTATGGGCATCTGACGATGCACCAGGACGGCACCTACAGCTACGTGGCCGACAACACGGTGGCCATCGACGGGGCGGCGACGGGCAGTCATCTGACCGACTCATTCACCTATACGGCCAGCGACGGCTTTGGCGGCACCTCCCCCGAGACCCTCACCTTCACGATCGACCGTGGGCCGACAGTGTCCGATCACGGCACGTCGCTCGCCGAGAGCGGCACCGTGTCGGGAACCGGAGGACTGTTGGGCACCGGCGCGCTTGGTGGGGATTCCGATCGCGATGGCGATGGCCTGCAGGTGACCATGGTCAACGGCACCGCCATCAACGACACGCTGTCGAATTTCGCCGGCACCTACGGCCATCTGACCATCGGCAATGACGGCTCCTACAGCTACACGGCCGACATCACTTCGGCCATCGATGCCGCCCCCAGCGGCTCCCATCCGGTGGAGCATTTCACGCTGACGATCGACGACGGCCACGGCGGCACGATCACCGAGAATCTGGACTTCACCATCGACCGGCCGGCCATCGCATCGGCGGATTCGCTCGACACCACGGAGGATGCGCAGGCAACCGTCGGTTCCGGCTTGCCCATCAATGCCAACCTGCTTGCCAATGATACCGATCCCGACGGCGACAGCTTCGCCATCACGGCCGTCAACGGATCCGGCGCCAATGTCGGCAACCAGATCGTGCTTGCCTCTGGCGCGCTTTTGACGGTCAATTCCAACGGCACCTACACCTACGACCCCAACCACGCCTTCGATTACCTGGCGGCGGTAGGCTCGGGTGCCTCCGACACCAGCGCCACCGACACCTTCACCTACACCATCACCGGGGGATCGACGGTCACGGTCACCATCACCATCAATGGTGTGGATTCCAACGACGTGCTGATCGGCACCTCAGGCAGCGACACCATCAATGGCGGCATCGGCGACGACATCTTCTACGACGACAACGGCCTCAGGAGCGGCGAGGATCCGCACGACACCAGTGCCGGCAAGTCCGGCGGCGTCGACAGCTTCAGCGGCGGATCGGGCAACGACTTCTTCTACATGGGCGGCAATCTGATCGCGGCCGACCAGATCGATGGCGGCACCGGGACCGACCATGTCGTCTTGAACGGCGACTACACCGGCGCCAATGCCGTGACCTTCAATGCGACGACCATGCTCAATGTCGAGGTCCTGGGGCTCACCGCCGGTCACAGCTACACGCTGACGATGGACAATGCGACCGTGGCCTCCGGCCAGACGCTCAGGGTCCAGGGCGGCACCCTGGGTGCGGGCGATGCGCTCATCTTCGATGCCTCCAACGACACGACGGGCGGCAACTACGTCATCACGGCGGGCGCCGGCAACGACGTCCTGACGGGCGGGGCCGGCAACGACCATTTCGTCGTCAGCGCCGGCGGCACCGACACGGTGCATGGCGGGGCCGGCGACGACACGATCAATGCCGGTGCCATGCTCACAGCGGCCGACGCTTTCGACGGCGGTTCGGGGACCGACACGCTCGTCCTGAAGGGCGACTACTCGTCGGGCGTCGTGTTCAACGCCACGACACTGACCAACGTCGAGGTCATCGCGCTGACGGCGGGCCACGACTACAACCTGACCATGAATGCCGCCACTGTCGCCTCCGGGCAGACCCTGACGGTGCATGCCGCTACCCTGCTGGCCGGCGACAACGTTACCTTCAATGCCGCAGCCGGCGTGGCGGGATCGTCCTTTGTCTTCGATACCGGCGCCGGCGACGACATTCTGACCGGAGGTGCCGGCAACGACACCTTCCGGCCCGGTGCCGGCAACGACACCATTCATGGCGGCGGCGGCGACGACACGATCAACATGGGTGCCAATCTCACTGCCGCCGATGTGATCGATGGCGGCAGCGGGACCGACACCATCTTGCTCGACGGCGATTATTCCGCCGGTATCACGTTCGGCGCCACCACCGTGACCAATGTCGAGACGATCTATCTGACGCCCGGCAACGACTATACGCTCACCACCAACGATGCCACCGTCGCCGCCGGCCAGACCCTCACCATTCTGGCGCCGGGCCTCGGTGCAGGCGACAAGCTCGTCTTCGACGGTTCGGCCGAGACAGACGGCAGCTTCATCATCCACGCCGGCGCCGGCAACGACATCCTCACCGGTGGCGCAGGGGCGGACACCATCAAGGCCGGCAACGGCAACAACACCATCACCGGAGGCCTCGGCGGCGACGACATTACCGGCGGTTCAGGCAACGACCTCTTCGTCTACAATGCCGTTGCCGAGTCCACGAGCATAACGCGCGATCGTGTGCATGGATTCGACGCCATCCAGGACCAGTTCCAGTTCACCGGCGTCACGGTCAATGCCATCGACACCGCCATCACCACTGGCCACCTGTCGATCGGAACCTTCGATGCCAATCTCGCCGCCGCCGTCAATTCCGGCAATCTCGCCGCCCACGATGCCGTCCTCTTCACCGCCGACAGCGGCAACCTCAGCGGTCACACCTTCTTGGTCGTCGATGCCAACGGCGTCGCCGGCTACCAGGCCAGCCAGGACTTCGTCATCGATATCACCGGCGCAACCAACCTCGCCTCGCTGACGACGGGGAACTTCCTGCATTAGCCGCTCAAAGATTCAGCCCGGCGTCACCAACAGGTGACCCGGGCGGCTTCGCTGCTTTTGGGCCTTTGTGCTTCACGTCGCCCCTCAGTTGACGCTTGTACGCGTTGAGTTGCTCCTCGGCTGCGTCGAAGGCGTCCTTCAACACCGCATTCACATCCAGATTTGCGCGCCGCTCCTTCGCCTTGTGCGGCTCGCGGCTGATAACGAGTTCCTTGCGCGGCACGCGTATTTCGATATGAACCTCCGGCACGTTTCCCCTGCGATGCTGCTTGTGGGGCAGCTCGATCGAAACGCGACAGCCGATAATGTGCTCGAATCGCTTCTCGAGCTTGGCCACATGCTCGCGAACCAGAGCCTCGATTTTCAGCGACGGTTTGATTCCATGAAAGACGATCTCGAGCGGGATATCCATGGTCACCCTCCTTTCGCGGACGAGCGGTGCCGCTTCTAGGGAGATAACGGTCTGCCGGGCGAAGTGTTGCGCTCGACACCGCCGGCGGTTTGCCCCTCTTTTCGATGTATCCACTCTGCGATCAGCGCCCATTGCGTCTCGCCGTCGAGATCTCGCAGCAGCATGTGGTAGCCGTTGTCGTCCCTGTGGGTCTCGGCCTTGTTCCCCAGGGCGGCGATGGTTGCTTCCGTCGGCCCCTTCGGGATCACCTGATCCTTCGCGCCGTAGAGAAAAAGGATCGGCGGCGGGTTCGAGAGGTGCTCCGGCGCGCGCCGCGCCTCGTCCATCAGATTGACGAGGCCGTACACCTGATCGGCCCGCGCCGAATGCTGATAGACGGGATCGCGGGACAGTTTCCGCAGCACGTCGATGTTGTCGCAAGCCACGATGTGCAACCCTTCGCCGGAGACATTGAGCCACGGCAGGACATGTGCGGCCACCGCCAGCGCGGCACGATAGGTGAGCGGCATGTCCTCGCGCGCCCACACGGCCGGCGCGACCAGAATGGCGCCATCGATGCGCGGCGGACGCGTGCTTGCCAGTGACGAAAGCACCACCGACCCGCCCATGCTTTCTCCCAGCGCGTAGACCGGAATGCCCGGATGCCTCGCCCGCGCCGCTTCGACGGCATCGTCGAGGTCCTGGCGCATGAGATCGCCGCCGGCCCACAGTCCGCGATTGGGCGAAAGACCGAAGCCGCGCTGGTCGTAGGCGTATGTCGTGATGCCATGTGCCGCCCACCACGGACCCGGCAAATCGAACGCTTCCGAATAGTCGCTCATGCCATGCAACGCCACGATGACGGCGCCAGGATGGTTGGCATCCCAGTGGCGCATCGGCAGGCGCAATCCGTCGCGCGTGACGAACGTGTCCCGCTCGATGGCAGGCGTGACATTCTCTACCCCATGGGGCGCCAACGCCGGGGCACAAGCGGCGATCGACGCGATCAACCCCGCAGCAACCGCCGCACGCGCCGCCGCAGATAGGGAAGCAATTCCGTTTCGAACCATGGATTCTTCTTCAGCCAACCATTGTTACGCCACGACGGATGCGGCAACGGAATATAGCGTGGAGCATACGCACGCCATGCGGCCACTGTCTCAGTCATGTTCGCCTTCACGCGATCCTTCAAATGCCAGGTTTGCGCATAGGTGCCGACCAGCAGGATCGTCTGGAATTCCGGCCGTGCCGCGAGCAGACGCCCGCGCCAGTGCGCGGCACATTCCCTCCGCGGCGGGAGATCATGACCTGCCGCATCGTAGCCCGGGAAGCAGAAGGCCATCCCCGCGAGCGCGACTTTCGATTCATCATAAAATGCGCCGCGGTCCAGCCCCATCCAATCACGCAATCTGTCGCCGCTGGCATCATCGAATGACAGACCGGATTGATGCACCCGCAGTCCGGGCGCCTGACTGGCAACGAGCAATTTGGCCGTCGCGCCGACATGCAGCACCGGCCGCACACCGTGCGGCAGATGCGCCTCGCACAGCCGGCAGGCGCGGATGTCCGCCAGGACCGTCGCCAGACTTTCGTTTTCCATCGCGGGCGATGACGTAGTAACGACCGGGTACGCCGTCAACATCAGGCGATCGGCAGCAGGCCGATCACCGCGCCGGTCAGGGATGACGCCAGCGTTCCCGATACCAGCGCGCGCAAGGCCAGCGGCACGATATCGGCGCGCCGCTCCGGCGCCATCCCGCTGACGCTCGCGATCATGATGCCGACCGAACCGAGATTGGCGAAGCCGCACATGGCATAGACCATGATCAGGGTGCTGCGCGGACCGAGCGACCCTTGCGGCAGCGCCGCCAGATGCAGATAGGCGATGAACTCGTTGAGCACCGTCTTGTCGCCCATCAGCGATCCTGCCGTCGCGGCTTCCTTCCAGGGAATTCCGAGCAGCCAGACGAACGGCGCGAAGATCCAGCCGAAGATGCGCTCGACCGTCAGCGGCGCGCCTGCCACATCCGGCGCGTGCTTCAGGATGATGTCCGCCAGCGCCACCAGCGCCACCATTACCAGCAGCATCGCCACGATCGACAGCCACAGTTTCAGCCCATCCTCCGTGCCGCGCGCGATGGCATCCATGCTGGAGCGATAATCCAACCCTTCCGCCTCGTCTCGTGCGGTCTGCGTGTCCCCCGGCAGCATCACGCGCGAGATGACGATGGCCGAGAACAGCGACAGCACCGACGCCACCAGGATGTGCCCCAGCGCGCCGGGCACGGCGTTGCGCAGGATCGTCGCGTAGAGCACGAACACCGTTCCCGCCACTGTGGACAATCCCACCGTGAACAGCGTGAACAGCTCGGACCGCGTCAGCTTGGCCAGATATGGCCGTATCAGCAGCGGCGCCTCGATCATGCCGAGGAAGATGGTCGCAGCACTTCCCAGTCCCACCGCCCCACCAAGCCGCAGCGTCTTGCGCAGGGCCCAGGCGAAACCGCCGACGATCAGCGGCAGCACGCGCCAGTGCCACAGCAGCGCCGCCAGCGCCGAGATCACGATCACCAGCGGCAGCACCTGGAACGCGAAGCTCGACAGCGCGGCCGCATTCGTCACCGCGAAAGGTGGCGTTGCGCCGCCGGCATAGCCGAACACGAACGACGTTCCCGCACGCGTTGCCGCCATCAGCGCATCGACGACGCCATTCAGCGCCAGCAGTGCGGAGCGCGCCACGGGCACCTTCAGCAACAGCAGCGCGAGCGCGATCTGGAGGGCGAGACCTATCGCGACCGTGCGCCACGGAAACGCGTTCCGGTCTTCGCTCAGCATCCAGGCCGCAAAGAGGATCACACCGATCCCCAGCGCCGATTGCAGATGCGGCAGCACGCTTGCCCCCGATTCCCCTGACGAACGCTAGCATGGCGGCGCTTACGCGAGCCAAGGGGTTTGCTACTGTGGACAGAGGAATCGAATTTGCGAACCGGGGGCAAACAGGTGGACAAGATCGGGCGGCCGGGCGAAATCCGCGCGCTGGCAGGCGCACGCGCCCTGCCCCCGCTGCTGCTTGTGCTCTACCACTATCACGAAGCGCACGGCTATCAGCACATCCGCCTGTTCGATGTGTTCGTGGCGAAGGGGTATCTCTGGGTCGAGTTCTTCTTCGCGCTGTCCGGATTTATCCTGGTTCATGTACATGGCGCGGACCGTGACTTCCGATACATTCCGTTCCTGAAATCGCGGCTGGCGCGACTCTATCCGCTGCATCTGTTCACGCTGCTGTGGATGGTCGTGATGATCGTGTTCTTCCGCTGGCTCGCGGCGGCAGGCGGCTACACCTCCATCTACGACCTGCCCGCATATCATCCTTATGCGACACCGGCGAGCTTCGTCGGCAACCTGTTTCTCGTCCAGGCATGGCATCTGTTTCCACGGCTGTCGTGGAACGGCGTGGCGTGGTTCGTCAGCGTGCTGTGGTTCCTGTGCCTGATCTTTCCGGCCTATCTGTGGAGCGCGCGCGGACGATGGTGGCGTGGCGCGGCGCTGGTGGCGGCAGGCTTTGCCATCCTGTGGTGGATGATCCACTGGTGGCCGAATGTCGGCCTCGACATCACCTTCGATTTCGGCATCCCGCGCGGCATCGCCAATTTCGCCATCGGCGTCGGTCTTGCGGTGATCTATCGCGAGCTGAAGGCGCGCGGCGATGCTCTCGCCACGCACTGGCATTCGCTGGCGCAGGCCGTTGTGTTCGCGGCCTATCTCTATGCCGTTTACAATACGGGCTGGTCGCACACACCGCGCGACTTCTGGGTGGTGCCGCCGCTGATGGCGCTCATCTTCCTGCTGGCGTTCGACCGCGGCATTCTCGCCTGGGTGCTGCAGAGTCCGCCGCTGCGGCTGCTCGGCGAATGGTCGTTCGCCATCTACATGGGACAGACGACGTTCCTTCAGCTGCTGCGCGTGTTCGAACAACGCGTCTATCCCGACCCTTCCGCCGCATGGGCGGCGCGCATCCACATGCTCGAGCCGATCGTGCTGCTGCTCTGCTGCGTCGCCTGGGGCGCTCTGCTGCACTACGCGGTGGAGCAGCCGGCTGCTGATTGGTTGAAACGGAACTGGCTCTCCAAGCCGCAATCACGAACGGCCAGCGCATAGCCATGGTCGACGTGGTGACGCTTGCAACATTCCGCGAGCCACAGGAAGCGCACATGTTCGCGTCACGGCTGCGTTCCGAGGGACTCTTCGCATCCGTCGCGCACCAATTTCATGTCGGCAATGATTGGTGGTATTCCACTGCCTTGAGTGGCGTGAAGGTGCAGGTTGCTGCCAGCGATCTTGAGGCCGCACAATCCATCGAAAAGGCTTGCCGGGCCGGAGAGTTCAAACAGGTTCTAATCTCACGACTGGGCGAGCTCGATGACTCGCAGTGTCCGAAATGCGGCGCCGCCGACTTTCGCCGCCACCGACCCATCTACCAGTGCGTGATTGCTGGCCTCACCGTGTTGTTTTCCCGCTACCCCATGCCACCGTGCACATGGATCTACACGTGCAAGACCTGCGGCACAGAGTTCAAGCAACGCTATGGCCTGATCGGCAAAGCCAAATCGTTCCCGTTTGAGATGGCGTTCGCCGGCGCAACCGCAGCCGATATCGACGAGATGCGGAGAGTGCGCGATGACGCGGATGAAAACGGAGTCATTCTTGGCGCTCTTGACATCGAAGATCTGTCGGAAGCCCGCCGGGCCTGGGTGTGCCGAATAAACGGCACGATCCGCGCATTCGCCATCGCCGATGCGAACGCAAGAACCTTATCTGCGGTCGCCGTCGATCTGGACTTCCAGCGTTACGGGATCGGCCAACGACTACACAATTTTGCGGTAGACTGGCTGTTTCGCGCTGCTCCCGCCACGATATCTCTAAAGACCTCGCCCTATACGAAGGCATACAAGTTCTTTGGCGCCAACAAGTGGAAATTCATCGACGCTGATGAGCAAGGCGACTATCTCATGACTTTGGAGCACACTGCCTGGCGCCTGCGCCGGCGCCAATTGCATCGGACCGCCCCCGTCCGGCTGCGCGACAGAATTTTGTATTTCCGGCGCGGCTTCTGATAAGAGACCGCCACGGAATTCATGTCATTCAAGGAGGCATTCATGACCATTCGGTTCGACGGCAAGGTTGTCATCGTCACGGGCGCGGGTGGCGGCCTGGGGCGCCAGCATGCGCTGGAATTCGCCAGGCGCGGCGCCAAGGTCGTCGTCAACGATCTGGGCGGCGCTGTGGACGGCACGGGCGGCAACTCGGCCGCCGCCGAAGCCGTGGTGAAGGAGATCACCGATGCCGGTGGCACGGCCATCGCCAACGGCGCCTCGGTTGCCGACGATGCCGGCGTCGACCACATGGTCAAGCAGGTGATGGATGCCTGGGGCCGCGTCGACGTGCTGATCGCCAATGCCGGCATCCTGCGCGACAAGAGCTTCGCCAAGATGGAGATGGCCGATTTCAACGCGGTGATGGCCGTGCATGTGATGGGCACGGTGAAGCCGGCCAAGGCGCTGTGGCAGATCATGCGCGACCAGAAATACGGCCGCATCGTCGTGACCACATCGTCCACCGGCCTGTACGGCAATTTCGGCCAGGCGAATTACGGCACCGCGAAGCTCGGCCTCGTCGGCCTGATGAACACACTGAAGATCGAAGGCGCCAAGGACAACATCAAGGTCAATGCGATCTGCCCGGTCGCCGGCACGCGCATGACGGAGAACATCCTGCCGCCCGAGCTGTTCGCCATGCTGAAGCCGGAATATGTGACGCCGGCCGTGGTGTTCCTGGCCAGCGAGGATGCGCCGACCGGCTGCGTCATCTCCGCCGGCGCCGGCGTGTTCTCATCGGCGCAGATCGTGGAATCGACCGGCATCAATCTCGGCCATGGCGCAACCGCCGACACGGTCGCGGAGAACTGGGGCAAGATTTCCGACTTCTCCAACGCCAAGCACCTCAACATGGGCGGCGAGCATGCCGGCCATCTGTTCGAGCGCCTGAAGGACAAGCCGGTCGCACCATAATTCGCGCCAAGAGGCGCAAATGAAAGGGCCGGACTCGCGTCCGGCCCTTTTTTGCATCTGCACGAACCCGTCAGTTGCCGATGATCGCGAATGCCAGGCCCGGCTTGACAATGCCGGTCGCAGTCCACTGGTCATTGGTGGTCGCGCATGTGGGACCGCCCAAATCGTTGGAGCAATACTGGGCGAACTCCATGCCGCTGATCTGGTCCGTGGTGTTGGCATTCCAGGCGATCGCGGCATCCTTGTTGGTGTTGTCCGTCTTCAGGACGAGCCAATATTTGGTTCCGCCGGTCACCGGGATTCCCGGGCTTACGATGAAGGAGACGAGATCGCAGCACGAATAGGCCGGCGGCAGATTCTTCCGGCGCCATGACTTGATTACGGTGCCGGGGACGCCGCCATTGTCGGCATACAGCGCAACCACGATTTCGTTCGTGCCTCCGCCGTAGCCGGCCGCCACCTGGATCTTGGTGATCGTGTGATTGGAAGCCGGCGTGAAGGCCTCCGCGTCCCACAGCATGTGGCCGCCCGAGGTCGGCCCGTCGATGAAAAATGGATCGCAGCACAGATACAGGCTCTTGTGATATTTCCTCGCGATATTGTCGAAGATGATCACCGGCCCGAACGTATCGCCCGCGTGGATTGCGCTGATCTTGGGTTGCGCAAGGTTTGACTGATCCGCTGCGCTTGCAGAATGGATGGTCAGCGAAAGCGCAGCCGCAACAAGCAGAGTCGTGAATTTCATCGCCGCCCCCTAATTTCCGAATACGCCGAACGCGAGCGCCGGAACGATGGCGCCACCGGACACCCAGGCATCGTTCGTACCGCAGGATCCATGGACATCGTCCGAGCAGTAACTCGCGGAGGGCACAGTTTCGAGCTGGTCGGTTGTGTTATAGACCCACGTGAAGGCGCCGTCGGAATCTGAATTGTCCGTCTGCACTGCCACCCAGTATTGCTGGCCGCCGGTTACAGCGATCCCGGTTTTGCTGCGCGCCTCCACCAGTGTGCAGCACGTAAAGGCCAACGGCACATTCTGCACACGCCATGTTTTCAGAGCCGTGCCCGGGACACCGCCGGCATCGTCGTAAAGACCGATCACCACGGTGGTCGATCCGGAGACTGCGCCCAGACCAACCTCGATCCTTTTCACAACGTGGTTGGCAGCCGGCGTAAACGCCTCGGCGCGCCAGAGCATCCGGTCGCCGTAGATGTTGTCTTTCCCCGTAATGCCGTATCCGTCGCAGCAGAAGTAAAGGCTGTTCGGATATTTGCGGCCGATATTGCTGAAGATGGCGACCGTTCCCGCGGGCGCGACGGCCGGCGCCGAGATCGGTTTCGCAGCCGGCGCGTGCAGAGGCGAGGTTCCCCGATCAGGCGTGGCCGCGGCCACCGGCCCGGCCGCCATGGCGCACATCAACACCGCTGCCAGTCCAAGACCTGGTCTTGCGATCATTCTTCTCCCCATCGCGGATTCGCTGCGTGAGAGCGACCAGCTCCGCGTCTCTTCGGAATTGCTTCACGCCAAGCCCGCCGCTCTCGAAGCAACCATAGGGATTCGCCGCACCGGATGTCTTGGGCAACCGCGCCTTGACCTTGACCATGAGCGACATCGCTCCAGACATATGTCGTTTCCGGACAAGTTGCGGCCTCGCCCAGCAGGCGTGACCCCAGCGTTCGCTCCAGGCAACCCCCCCGATGAAAGTTGCAAGGCCGATCGCACAACGCCCCAAAACACCGGCCCATTAACGCTCGCTTAACCACGTATCGCAAAGCGATTGTTAACGCAGATTGCGCAAAATTTGCCACTTAACGTGCGCGCATCGGGAGCCGCACAATCGGGGAGGAGCGGATGGGCTTGCTTGGCGCCCAGCCCGGCACGGCGCCTGATGAGCGCGCCGCGCTGGTGCCCGACCAGCTTCGGCTTGCGCTGGGAAACCTCCGCCCGAACTATTGGCTGATGCCAATTTTCGGAGCGATCATCTGCGCGATGTTCGCCCATTGGGTCAGCACGTCGACGTTGGTGGTATGGCTTGGCACCGTCTCACTCGCCGGTCTGCCGCTCGGCTACGTTTCCACGCAGTTTCCAGCCACCTTTACGAGCGCCCCCACGACGCGCGCCTGGCTGGGCGCCGCAACTCTTTCCTATCTGCTCTTCGCCGTGGCATGGAGTTCGATGGCGGTGATGTTCTGGCGCCAGGGCAGCGACCTCAATCACATGCTGATCATGCTAATCGTCGCCTGCACGCTCGCCGGCAACTCCGCGCTGGTCGGTGCAAGCCGCCCACTCACCGTCGCCGGCTATGCAGCGTACGGATTGGCCCTTGTTCTGTTGCCGCTCCGGGAAGGGGGAATCATCTACGACAGCCTCTCGCTGCTCGCGCTGCTGTTCGTCTGCTATTTGGCCTACATGTCGCGCCAGATCTATTTCACCGCGCGCGACATGCTGCGCCTGCGCGACGACAAGACCGATCTCATCCTGGAATTGGCACACGCCAAGGACCGGTCAGACAGGGCGGCGGCCCATGCAGAGGCCGCTTCGCGCGCCAAATCCCAGTTTCTCGCCAATATGAGCCACGAACTGCGCACGCCGCTCAACGCCATTCTCGGATTCTCGGAACTGATTCAGTCCGGCCACTTTCGCGAGCCGCAGAAGCACGAGGAATATGCCGGCATCATCCACCAGTCCGGACACCATCTGCTGGCGCTCATCAACGACATCCTCGATCTTGCGCGCATCGAGGCAGGCAGCCTTGCCTTGCGCGAGACCGACCTGGATATCGCCGACGTGCTGTCGGGCTGCGTTAAGCTGATGGCCGTCAGGGCGGAACAAACCGGCGTGTCGCTGCTGACGGACCTTCCCTCTTCGCTGCCGCTCCTTCACGGGGATGAGCGCGCGGTGAGGCAAATCCTCATCAATCTTCTTTCCAACGCCGTGAAGTTCACGCCTGCCGGGGGCGCCATAACGGCATTCGCGCGCGCTGAAGAAGATGGCCGGCTTGCGCTCGGCGTGAGCGACACCGGCATCGGCATCGGCGAATCCGATCACCGCCGCGTATTCGAGAATTTCGGACAGGGGCGCCATGATATCGTCACCTCCGACAAGGGGACCGGCCTCGGCCTTCCCATCGTCAAGGGTCTGATCGAGGCCCATGGCGGAGCGGTTACGTTGGAGAGCGCGCTGGGCGAAGGAACAACGGTGACCGTGTTCTTTCCCGCCTCCCGATCGCGCGAAATTTATCGCGCCGCTTCCTGATCGCTACCTGCCCTTGAAGGCGGGCTGACGTTTCTCGAAGAAGGCGTTGACCGCTTCGCGATGATCCTCTGTGAGATGGGCCAGCGATTGCATCGCTGCGGACATTTCCATGATTGCATCGAAGCTGGCCGATTGCGCCTCGCGCATCAGCTTCTTGGTCATCCGCAAGACATCCGGCGGCTGCCGGCAGATGCGCGCGGCCAGCGCACGCGTTTCTTCCATCAGCGACGCCGCCGGAACGACCTTCGACACCAGGCCCCACTGAAGTGCGGTTTGCGCATCGATCGTGTCACCGGTGAAGAAGAGCTCGGCCGCCCGCGACTGGCCGATCACGCGCGGCAAAATCCAGGCGCCGCCATCGCCGGGAACGAGCCCGACTTTCAGGAAGCTCGCCGCGAACACCGCAGTGTCGGAAGCGATGCGGATGTCAGCGAGGCAGGCGACATCATTGCCGAGTCCGATGGCGGGACCATTTACAGCCGCGATAAGCGGCACTTCGATGTTCCACAACGAACGGATGATGCGATGGATGCCGTTGCGATATCCTTCGCGGATGTTCACGCCCGCGCCGGCAAAAGCGCCGGCACGCTCGCGGATCGCCTTCAGGTTGCCGCCGGCGGAGAACGCGGCGCCGGCGCCGGTGAGGATGGCGCAGCGGATCTCGCGGTCGGCATTGATGCGCTCGCAGGCAGCAACGAACAGTTCACCATCGCCTTCTTCGCCCAAGGGATTGCGCGAGTCCGGCCGGTTGATCGTCAACGTGACGATCGTGCCGTCCTTGTCAAACAGGAGTGCCGACATTGCGCCCTCTTCCAGAATGCTTCGTGGCAATGATGCGATACCAACGCCGCGACCGCTAGCGCATGATTCCGGTGTGGCCGAGGGAATAGCGCCCCGGCTGAGGCCAGACCGTCAGTCCGTGCGGTTCGCGGCCGACCGGAATTTTCACCACCGCGCCGGTCTTGGCATCGATGCGATAGACCACCCGGTCGAACCGTCCGGAGAGCCACAGATAGCGGCCATCGGCGCTCACATTGCCCATGTCCGGGCTGCCACCCCCGGGAATCGGCCACGTGCGGACCACCTTGCGCGTCGCAAAATCGATGACCGAGACACTGCCGGGACCGCCCGGCCGGTCCTCCACCACGTGCGATCCGCGGTTGGAAACATAGAGCTTTGTCGCATCCCGGGAGACCAGCAGGCCATGTGTGCCGGGACCCGTATGAATGAAGCCCGCGATGCGGAAGCGGTCGCCATCGATGAGGAACACACCGTCATGCATCATATCGGCGACGAAGAAGAGCTTGCCGTCCGGCGCGACACGCACATCCTGCGGCATGCTCGGCTGGGGAAGCGGGAGTGTTGCGACAACGTGGCGGGACGCCACATCGAACTTGATCAGGGTAGCGCCGAATTCGCAACTGAAGATGGCATAGCGTCCGTCGATCGAAAAATCGGCATGGTTCACGCCGCGGCATTCGGGTAACTCGACCTGTTCTTGCAACCGCATCGTGTGCGGATCGCGGAATTCGAGCCGCCTTTCCTCTTCCGCAACCACGATGGCGGAGCGTCCATCCGGCGTGAAATAGAGGTTGTACGCATCCGGCACATCGATGATCCGTTCCGGCTTGCCGCTTGTGGGATCGATGGGCACGAGCGCGCCGGGTCCGCGCCCCGGCGCAGCACTGCCCGCGACCCATAAGGTGCGCAGATCGTAGGAAGGCACGACATGCTGCGGGTGCCGTCCACCCGCGAATTGTCCGATCACGGCCAGGCTTGCGGGGTCGATCACCGTAACGTCACCGGATTTCACGTCCGGAACGTAAACGCGTGGCGGCAACCCGCGAACGGCCGCACTGAACCGGCCGGCGCCCGCCTCGCTGTAGAGATTTTCGCGATGAACGACCGGCGGCATGCCCGGCAGCGGTCCGCTCTGGATCGAGCGCCACAGAAGGATCGCCGCGACGGCAATCGCGGCGGCGGCAACGGCAGGCAGGAGAAGCAGGCGGCGGGACATGCCGGCCTAAAACGCGGGAAACGGCCTAAGGCTTCAATCCAGCGCCGCGTATCGCTTCAGGTGATGGTCGACATTGCCATAGAGCGTATCGATCATGGTCACGCGCTTGAAATAATGGCCGACGTTCAGCTCGTCGGTCATGCCCATGCCGCCGTGGATCTGAATCGCCTGCTGGCCGACGAAGCGTCCGGCGCGCCCGATATGGACCTTTGCCGCCGCGACGGACTTGGCGCGCTCGCCCGGGTCGCCGAGCTTGAGCGTCGCCATCAGCGCGATGGAGACCGACTGCTCGTGGTTCATGAACATGTCGACCATGCGGTGTTGCAGCACCTGGAATTTC
Organism: Rhizomicrobium sp.; assembly: GCA_035517755.1. GTDB lineage: Bacteria > Pseudomonadota > Alphaproteobacteria > Micropepsales > Micropepsaceae > Rhizomicrobium. Next base: position 30,020 of record DATIYG010000048.1, read on the forward strand.
GCCAGCGGAACGCCGAACTGCTTGCGTGTCTTGGAATACTCGACGGTTGCATCCACCAGCACCTTCATCGCGCCACAGGCTTCGGCGCAGTGGGCAGCCATCGCTTCGTCGACCGCTTGCTCCACGAGTGACAGGCCGCCATCGGCCGCACCAATCAGCGCGGATGCCGGAACCTCGGCGTTCTCGAACGTAATCTCCGACGCCTGCTGGCCATCCACCGTCGGATAATCGCGCGTTGAGATGCCCTTCGTCTTCCGGTCGACGATGAACACGCTGACGCCCTTGGCATCGCGCTGGCCCCCGGACGTTCGCGCTGTCACGATCAGGGCGTCGGCCCATGGCCCGCCCAGCACGACAACCTTCTGGCCGTTGAGCACATAGCCGCTGCCGCCCTTTTTCGCGGTGGTTGTGAGATCCGCGAGATTGTAGCGGCCATGCGGTTCGGCGAAGGCGAAGGCGAGGATGGCCTCGCCGCCCGCGATCTTGCCGAGCCATTCCTGCTTCTGTGCTTCGGTTCCGGCGCGGCCGAGGAGCCCGCCGCCGATCACGACCGTCGGTACGAACGGCTCAACCACCAGCGCCTTGCCGAATTCCTCCATCACGATCGAATTCTCGATGGCGCCGCCGCCGAGCCCACCATGCTCTTCCGGCAGCGATGCCGCGAGCAGGCCGAGTTCCGCGAACTGTTTCCAGTGTTTCGGATCGCGGCCGGCCGGACTGCGCGTGAACTTGCGCCAGTCCTCGAACCTGTAATTGTCAGCGAGGTAGCGCGCGATGGTATCGCGCAATAGCGTCTGTTCTTCGGTGTAGGTGAAATCCATCTCAGCCCAACTTTAATTTCGATTGGGCGCAGTATCGGATGGGCAGCAGGCGCGGCGCAAGGTGGCGCCGCGCCCGCTTTCGGATCACGCGCTCCCCTTACCGCGTGGTCTGAGGGTGGTTTTCGATTAAAGCCGCACCGGCCGGAATGTCATATTTCTGCGGGCCGGTGAATCTTGCCTCGAAGGTTTGGTTCGGCGCGCCGCACGCCTGCGTGGATTTGCTCAGCTTGTCGTGGCCAATGGCCGGGTTGAATGCGGCCACGTCCGCACCGATTTTGCCCTTGACGGTATCCTGCGCATGGAAAGTCATCGAGGTCACCAGGTCAATGTCAAAGAAGTCCGACGAGGCGTACGAAAACTTGCCGGCGACGATGTCCTTGCCATCACCCAGACCAAGTCCGACGCTGTGAATAGTTTCACCGGATTTCCCGCAATCCAGGCTGAAATCGACGCTGAGGACCTTCACCTCGAGATTGGTGTTGTTAGGGTCCTGGGCGACCGTGATCGAAACGGAACTGCCGTCCGCCGTGGTCCCTTCGTAGACGCCCACCTGCTGGGCTTGCGCGATGCCGTTTGCGCACAAAAGTGCGCCGAGAGTTGGCAGAAACCAATATCGCATACGGGTCATCCTCTCTTCTGGGTCGACGCCGCCCGCCCGATCGCGGCCGGCGGACACCAGGCGCGGGCATATCTAGAGATTTGTTCCAATGGAATCTTGGCCTTATCCGACGCGTCGGCTTGGCCGGAGACGTCGCACTTTGTTTATCACGACAGAAATTTGTCTTGCAGCGACATTGGGAACGACGGCAACCTCGCCGAGTCGAAGAACCGCGCTCAGCCAGGGACATGAGATTTCCACCACCGGATTATCATTTTCTCCGCTTTGGAACCGATGAATACCCGGCGCATCAGCGCTTGGAGGCCTGGCGCAGTGTGCTTTCCCAGTTGCTGCTGAAGGTCGATCTGAAGGCGCTATCGGCCGAACCGTTCCGTGTGGAAGCATCGCTCCGCGCGCTCACCGGGATCCGGTTTGGATCGGGTTATTTCACGCCTTCGGCCTATTACCGGACACGCGAACTCGCCGCTGAAGACAACGACGACCTTCTGCTCATCGTCAATCTGGAAGGCCCGCTTAGCGCTCTTCTCGACGGCAACGAGCTGGTGATCCGCGAGGGTGATGGATGCCTCCTGAGCTGCACGCAAGTGTTCGACCTGGTGCGCCATGCGGCCGGAAAGCTGTTGTTCGCGCGCATCGAACGGAACTGCGTTAGGCCGATCGTCCCCAACGTCGATCAATTGGTTGGCCAAACAATCCCGCGCAGCAACGAGGGATTGGCGCACTTCACGACATTCCTGCGGAAGCTTGATGAGCGGCAGCCCCTTGAATCCGAGGAGTTGCGCCGCTGCGTCGTGGCGCATGCCTTCAACGTGCTGTCGCTGGTTCTGAATTCGCCCGCGGCTGGCGTGGGGCCCCAAAGCCGCGAACGGCCAGGTGTGACGCGCCTCTCTTCCATCCAGAAATTTGTAACGCAGAACCTCGCCGACCAGGACATCTCCGTCGCGAGCGTAGCGGCGGCGAACCGGCTTTCGCCGCGTCAGCTGCAACGACTGTTCGAAGCCAGCGGCACCACGTTTTCCGAATTCCTGCTGACCGAGCGTCTCCGGAGCGTGTATGCGGCGCTGCTCGATGCCGAACAGCGCGAGCGCAGCGTAAGCGACATCGCGCTGGCCAGCGGTTTCGGCGACGTCTCCTATTTCAATCGCGCCTTCCGGCGTCACTACGGAAACTCCCCGTCGGAAGTCCGGCGGGCGGCGCTGGCCTCGCCGCTTGCAACCGCCGGTTAGAGTCCAAGAACGGCCTCGGCGATGAGGCCGCGCCAAGGACTTATTTGACGAGCAAGGGCTGGTTCCTGACTTGCAGCGTTCCAGGCGGGATCGCGTGGCGTGCCGGTCCGACAAACGTCGCCGTAAATTTCTGCTTCGGCGAGACGCAGACCTGAACCTTCTTGGTCAGTGTGTTGTGGGTTAGGGCTGGATTGAAGGCGGCCAGGTTGCCGCCGACCGTTCCCTTGATCGTGTCGAGCCCGTGAAACGTCATCGAGGTCACGAGGTCGGTGCTGTAGAAATTGTAGCTCGAAAACGAGAATTGACCGCCAATGATGTCGGCGCCGTCATTCAGACCAATGCCGATATGTTTCAACGTCTCGCCCGATTTGTCGCATAGCATGCTCAAATCGAACGAGAGAAGTGTAATCTCTAGATTGCTGTTGTCAGGATCCTGAGCCACGTCGATTTCCACGGCACTGCCGTCGGTGGTCACGCCGTCGTACTCGCCCACCTGCTGCGCGCTGGCCGAGAATCCGCTGCACAAAAACGCCGCAAGCGCGACAATGAACTGGTTTCGCATCGCTATATCTCCCCGACTTCAAGTGGAGCCTAAACCCTCTGGCTATAACCCCAGCACGGCCTTGGCGATAATCCCGCGCTGGATCTCGTTCGATCCGCCATAGATCGATGTCTTTCGCATATTGAAGTAATGGCCCGACTGTCCGACCGCATAATCCGGCCCGACGGGATATTCGTTGTCGCCGAAGGCACGCGCATTGGGATAGGCGTAGTAGCCGATCGCTTCCAGCGTGAGTTCGGTGATGCGTTGCTGGATCTCCGTGCCCTTGATCTTGAGGATGGAGCTTTCCGGCCCCGCCATCTGGCCCTTCGATTCCTTCGCCAAGGTGCGCAGTTCGGTGAACTCGAGCGCCGACAGTTCGATCTCGGTGTCGGCCACCTTGCGCGAGAACTCATCCGTTTCGATCAGGGGCTTGCCGTCGATCGTTTCGGCTTCGGCGATCTGCTTCAGCCGTTCGATGGCCTTCTTGGAGCGCGCCACCCCGGCAATGCCCGAGCGTTCATGCACCAGCAGGAATTTCGCATAGGTCCAGCCCTTGTTCTCCTCGCCGATGCGGTTCTCGACCGGCACCTTCACATTGTCGAAGAACACCTCGTTCACTTCGTGCGCGCCGTCGAGCACGATGATCGGCTTCACCGTGATGCCCGGCGTCTTCATGTCGATGAGGAGGAAGGAGATGCCTTCCTGCTGCTTGACGTTCGGATCGGTGCGCACCAGGCAGAAGATCCAGTCGGCGAATTGCGCCAAGGTCGTCCACGTTTTCTGGCCGTTGACGATGTAGTGATCGCC
>DATIYG010000049.1:0-5284 GCA_035517755.1 Rhizomicrobium sp.
GAAGGTGACCGGCAAGGACGTGCCGATGCCATACGCCGCCAATCTCGAAGAGCTCGCTTTGCCGACGGTCGACGACATCGTCGCGGCGGTGAAGGCGGTTTGTTACCGGTGATATATGTTGGAAGCGCTAACTGATCACGAAAAGGATTTGGTTAGGCGGGCAATGACCGCTTCTGCAAACGGGCCGTTCTTTCCCGATTGGGAATTCCAAACTTTGTTTGGAATTACGCGAGAGCAAATGCGATCAGCGATTGCCGATTTCCCGAACCTCTCTGCTTCAAATAACGTCCATATGTGGGCCACGAACTATTCCATGTTGATGCTGACAACTTACCCGATAAAAGAAAAAGATAAGTTGAAAGCTTACCAATTGGATTTGCACGAGGTAGCACGGGTGTTGGTCAAGACGCGTAAGTCTCTTGGCAAACCGACGGCAGAATTCTTGGACCTTTTCGAATGAAAAAAAGTAAAAAGTCCAAAGTCGAGAAGTCCTGGCATCGCGGCGGGTGTCATTGCGGCTCCGTGGCGTTCGAGGTGGCCACGCCGGACGAAGTCGAGCTGGTCGACTGCAACTGCTCGATGTGCGCCAAGACCGGCTACCTGCATCTCATCGTGCCGAAGTCGCGCTTCAGGCTGCTGCGCGGCGAGGACTGCATCACCACCTACACCTTCAACACGGGTGCGGCGAAGCACATGTTCTGCTCCGTCTGTGGCATCAAGTCGTTCTACATCCCGCGCTCGCATCCCGACGGCTATAGCGTGAACTTCCGCTGTTTGGATGCCAGCGAATTCAAGTCGGTGGTGACGACGGAATTCGACGGCAAGCACTGGGAGCAGCACGCCAGCGAACTCGCGCAGCTGGAGCCGAGCTGATGGCCACCAACATCCTCATGCCGGCGCTGTCGCCCACGATGGAAGAGGGCAAGCTCGCCAAGTGGCACGTCCACGAGGGCGACGAGGTGCATTCGGGCGACATCCTCGCCGAGATCGAGACCGACAAGGCGACGATGGAGTTCGAGGCGGTCGACGAGGGCAAGATCGGCAAGATTTTGGTGCCCGAGGGCACCGAGGGCGTGAAGGTCAACCAGCCGATCGCCGTGCTGCTCGGCGACGGCGAGAGCGCCGGCGCGGCACCGCCGACGGACATTTCCGCCGCCATGGCGTCGATCAAGGATGCCGTGCACGCCGAGGCGAAGCCCGCTGCATCCAAGGCGGCAAAGCCCGAAGCTAAGGCCGAAACGACGGCGAAGCCGAAAACCAACGGCCACGCTCAGGCAGATGCGCCACCCACTGCGCAACGAATCTTCGCATCGCCACTCGCCAGGCGGATGGCGGCACAGGCCGGTGTCGATCTTTCATCCGTACACGGATCGGGTCCGCGCGGCCGCATCGTGAAGTCGGATATCCAGTCCGCGTCATCCTTCGTGGCGCGCAAACGCGCACCTCAGGATGACGCTGGCGTTCGTCATCCTGAGGCGCCCGCGCAGCGGGCTACGAAGGATGTAAGTCCTTTGCCGGACGCGCGGCTGTTCTACGCGAAAGACTCGTTCGAAGAGATCCCGCACGATTCGATGCGCAAGGCCATCGCCAAGCGCCTCACTTCGGCAAAGACTCTCATCCCGCACTATTACCTCACCATCGATTGCGACATCGATCGGCTGCTGGAAGCGCGCGCACGCCTGAACGAGAAGAGTCCCAAGGGCGAGGGCGCCTACAAGCTTTCCGTCAACGATTTCATCGTGAAAGCGGCGGCGCTGGCGCTGATCCGCGTACCGGAAGTCAACGCCAGCTGGACCGACACCGCCATTCTTCGCCACAAGCATGCCGATGTCGGCGTGGCGGTGGCGCTCGATTTCGGCCTTATCACGCCCATCGTGTTCAACGCCGAGGAGAAGGGCCTTGCCGCCATCTCCAACGAAGTGAAGTCGCTGGCCGAGCGCGCGCGCAACAAGAAGCTGAAGCCGCAGGAATATGAAGGCGGCGGATTCTCCATCTCCAATCTCGGCATGTTCGGCATCCGTGATTTCACGGCTGTCATCAATCCGCCGCAGGCCGCGATCCTGGCGGTCGGCGCCGGCGAGAGCCGCGCCATCGTCCGCGACGGCAAGGTGGAAACGGCCACAATCATGACGGTCACCATGTCGTGCGACCACCGCGTCATCGACGGCGCGACCGGCGCCCGCTTCCTGCAGGCCTTCAAGAGCTTCATCGAAGAACCGGCTGCGATGCTGCTATAGTCGCGAGGCCATGAGCGACCTGGAGGCGATTCTGGAAACGGGTGCGGCGGCGGGCATCGAGCTTGCCGCCTCGCGCATGGCGGAAGAGGGCAAGCCTGTCCGCAATTGCAGCAATTGCAGCACGCCGCTGATCGGGCCCTATTGCGCCGCCTGCGGCCAGGAGCGGGACACCCATCGCCGGTCCATCAAGGGCTTGTTCCACGATTTCATCGAAGACATCGCAAGCTTCGACAGCCGCATCCTGCGCACCACGCACGCGCTGCTGCTGGAGCCGGGCGAGCTGCCGCGGGCGTTTCGCGAAGGCCGCACGCGCCGCTATGTGCCGTCACTGCGCCTCTACTTCTTCGTCTCGCTGGTGTTCTTCCTGATCCTCGGCGGATTCAACATTGCCATCATGCAGCTTCAGGTCGTCGCCACGCCGATCCACACCATCAAGGATGCGCAGGGCAATGTGTTCATTCCCAACCCGGCCTACGATGCGAGCGATCCCGAAGCGAAGACGTTCCCGAAACTCATTCCCGTGCCCAAGGATGCGGTGAAGAAGGGCGCGGCCAAGTACAATTTCTCCACGGAGGTGCATTTCTTCAAGCCGATCGGCGGATACAAATCGACCTTGCCGCCGGATGCCGTGGCGCGCCTGCAGAAGGCGCAGGTCAACTTCGCCATCGACGAGGGCACGAAGAAATCCACCCCGGAAAAGAAGGCCGAGGCGAAGCAGGTCAAAGGCTGGTTCAACACCCATGTGTATGGCGGATTGCAGCGGATCTCGCGCGATCCTGCGGCGCTGAACGAGCCGCTCACCAACTGGATACCGCGGGTGCTGTTCCTGCTGCTGCCGCTTTATGCGCTGCTATGCGCAGCGTTCTACTGGCGCCAGCGCAAGAAGTTCTACCTCGTTGACCACTTGATCTTCTCGCTCAGCATGCACACCTTCACCTTTGTCGCGCTGATCATCGCGACAGGACTGGCGCAGCTTCTCTCCGGCGGACTGGTGTTCCTGTTCCTTTTGGGATCGATCGGGCTTTACGTGCTCTTGTCGATCCGGCGCTTCTACGAGCAGAGCTGGTTCTGGACGACCATCAAGTTCCTCGCCATCTCTGGCATCTACACGATCTTCTTCCTCGTTCCGGCGCTGTTCGGCGTTATCGTCTACAGTTTTCTCTATTCGTGAGACTCCCCAATGGACTCCTATGATGTCGTGGTGATCGGCTCCGGCCCGGCCGGCTATGTGTGCGCCATCCGCGCCGCGCAACTCGGACTCAAAACGGCCATCGTGGAGCGCGACCAGCTGGGCGGCATCTGTCTCAACTGGGGCTGCATCCCGACCAAAGCATTGCTGCGCTCGAGCGAGATCTGGCACCTGATGCACCGCCTCAGCGAATTCGGATTTTCGGCGGACAATATGAAATTCGATCTGGCGAAAATCGTCGAACGCTCGCGCAAGGTGTCGAAGCAGCTGTCGAACGGCGTCGCCTTTCTGATGAAGAAGCACAAGATCACCGTGCTCAGCGGCGAAGCGAAGCTGGCGGGCGCCGGCAAGATCGTGGTGACGAAGGACGGGAAGGCGACGGACGTTGCCGCCAAGAACATCGTGCTGGCGACGGGTGCGCGGGCGCGCGCCCTGCCCGGGCTCGAGCCGGACGGCAAGCTCATCTGGACCTACCGCGAAGCCATGATCCCGCCGAGCTTCCCGAAGTCGCTGCTCGTGATCGGCTCCGGTGCCATCGGCATCGAATTCGCGAGCTTCTATCGCACGCTCGGCAGCGACGTGACGGTGGTGGAAGTGCTGGACCGCGTGCTGCCGGTGGAAGATGAAGAGATTTCGCAGTTCGCGCACAAGGCGTTCGTCAAGCAGGGCATGAAGATCAAGGTCGGCACCACGGTCACGAAGCTGGAGAAGGGTGCCGACAATGTCACCGCCACATTGAAGGCGAAGGACGGCAAGACCGAAACTCTGACCGTGGATCGCGTCATCCTGGCGGTCGGTATCGTCGGTAATGTCGAGAACAACGGCTATGAGCAGGCCGGCCTCAAACTCGACAAGACCCATGTCGTCGTCGACAAATGGGGTGCGACCGGCGTGCCGGGACTATGGGCGATCGGCGATCTCGTCGGTCCGCCATGGCTCGCGCACAAGGGCATGCATGAGGGCGTGATCGTGGCCGAGCGCATCGCCGGGGTGAAAGGCGTGCATCCGCTCAACGCATCGAACGTGCCGGGCTGCACCTATTGCTGGCCGCAGGTGGCGAGCATCGGCCTGACGGAAGCGGCCGCGAAAGCAGCGGGACGCAAGATCAAGGTCGGCAAGTTTCCGTTCATCGGCAACGGCAAGGCGATTGCGCTGGGCGAGGCGGAAGGCCTCGTCAAGACGGTGTTCGACGCGGAGACCGGCGAGCTGCTCGGCGCGCACATGGTGGGCGCGGAAGTCACCGAATTGATCCAGGGTTACGCCATCGCCAAGACCGGCGAACTCACCGATGCCGAGCTTGCCGCCACCATCTTCCCGCATCCGACCTTGAGCGAGATGATGCACGAAGCCGTGCTGGCGGCCGATGGCCGCGCGCTGCACATTTAGAGGACACCCGCGTGGATTATCGCTCGCGCTCAACATCGCGACGATGTCGTCGGTACTTTCACCACCAAGAACACGAAGGGCACCAAGTCTGAAATCTCACGCGGAGGACGCGGAGGCGCGGAGGCGCGGAGCGTGCACCGAATATGTCATTGACCGCGACCAAATTCTCTTCGGCCGCCGGCTTGTCGGGCCGAAGCCCGAAGGCGGCCAAGTCTTTCTTCTCCGCGTTCTCCGCGGCTCCGCGTGACTCACCCTTCTATTTGCGTTCCCCGCAACGCATTTGGTGCTTGGTGTCCTTGGTGATCTTTGTGGTCGATATTTTTTGAATTATTCGGGTAGTTTGTAGCCGAACAGTTCCATCAGGAGCCATTCGCGCTCCGCAAGCAGATTGCGCACTTTGGGGCCAAGTCGCGGGTCGTCTTCGAACTGGTCCACGCGCTTGGAAGCGTTCATACGCCATCCGCTTCGAACC
>DATIYG010000050.1:0-10033 GCA_035517755.1 Rhizomicrobium sp.
CTTCGTAACGGGTTTGCGGCCAATCGTCCGGACGGGTTTGCCAATCGGCCGCACGCGTTGCGTTCCACTCAAATGATGGATGCGCCATGATGCGTTCGAGCGTCCATTCCACATATCCCGCATCGTCGGATGCGAAGCGCAACTCGGCGCCAAGCTTCATCACACGCGCCAGATGATCGAGCATCTCCATCTGGAGGAAGCGGCGCTTGTGATGGCGCAGCTTCGGCCACGGATCGGGAAAGAGAATGAACACGCGGCCGAGGCTCGCATCCGGCAGCGCGTCGATGATGTCGCGCGCATCCCCAATGTGGATGCGGATGTTCGGCAACGGTGCCGCTTCGAGTTTGGAAAGCAACTTCACCACGCCGTTCTCATACGGCTCGGCGCCGATCAGGCCGTCGTCCGGATTCTGCTGCGCCTGCCAGAAAAGATGTTCGCCGCCGCCGAAGCCGACTTCGAGCCACACTTCTCCACCTCCCCCCTGTGGGGAGGTTGGCGACCCCGCACTTGATGCGGGGGAGCCGGGTGGGGGGTAAGCCTGCACAAACTCACCCCCCACCCGACGCAATTCGCTACCGCTCATTGCGTCGACCTCCCCACGAGGGGGAGGTAGGAAGTAGGAGCGCGGGTCCGCACCAGCGATCAGTCGCAATTCGAAGCGCGGCAACAGATCATCGAGCAGGTGTTGCTGGTGCGCGGAAAGCTTCGGCCCCTTGCGTCGGCCGTAGAGTTTGCGGGGATGCCGCGCGTCGCTCATGCGTGCACTTGGCGAACAGGCGCGCTGCCAGTCAACAAGCTCCCTGCTCCCTCGCCGCGGCGACCTTCATGATAATCTCTATTGACTCTATGGGAGAATTGCATAATGTGCGCGAACGCGTGAATCGGGGGTTCTCGCTTGTTGCTCGGCCGGCTGGGGTGAGACCCCCTTCCCCACCTGCCGGGACGACAGCTCGGACGGGATACCGAGTGAAATGGATCATCATCATAACGCCGCCGCCTTCGCGGCCGCGGCCCTGTTGCTTGCCGGTTCGGCAGGGACAGCCGAGGCGGCTTCGTCATCGTCTGCCACCAATGCTGCAACGGACGCCCAGATCGAGCAGCTGAATCAGTCGATCCACGATCTGCAGGCGGAAGTCGACGATCTGAAGCGCAGCCAGAATGCGCAATACACGGACATGCGCGATCAGCGCGCGGGCGACGTGCAGATCAGCTTCAAGAACGGACGGCCGACCTTCAAGACGTCGGACGGCGAGTTCAGCCTCTCCTTACGCGCGCTGGTGCAGTTCGACAGTGCGTACTACGCGCAAGGCAAGGCGCCGGTCGGTGTCGATTTCAGCACTGGCAGCAATTTCCGCCGCGCCCGTGCCGGCTTCGACGGAACCGTCGGCGACGATTGGTCGTACGAGTTCATCTACGATTTTGGCGGCTCGGGCACCGAAGGCTCGACAATCAGCAGCGCGTATATCCAGTACGATGGGCTCGGCTTCGTGCACCTGCGCGCCGGCGCATTTCCGCCGCCGGAGAGTTTCGAAGATTCGACGTCGGCCTCCGACCTCACCTTCCTCGAGCGCTCGCAGCCGACCGATCTGGCGCGCAGCATCGCGGGCGCCGATGGACGCGATGCGGCAACCGCCTTCTCCTACGACGATCACTACTTCGTCGCGGCCTCGCTGACCGGCGGTGTTGTCGGCGATAGCGCTGTCTACGACGAGCAACAGGCGTTCGTCGGCCGTGCGGCGTACCGCATCATCGCCGATCAGGATGTGAACTTCGCCATCGGCGGCGACACGACCTATGTGTTCAAGCTCGCCGATCTCGTAGCTGGCGCGAACTCGCCTCACGCGTTCCGTCTTCGCGAACGTCCCGAACTGAATGTCGACAGCGAAAGCATCCGCCTCATCGATACCGGCACCATCGATGCCGACAAGGTTTGGGAGTGGGGACTCGAAGCCGCCGGCAACTGGCACAGCCTCTACGCACAAGGCGGGTATTTCGGTTACCAGGTCGGCCGCCGCAACAGCCCGCTTCCCGACAACAACTTCAGCGGTTGGTACGCGCAGGCGAGCTGGATGATCACCGGCGAGTCCAAGCCCTACCGCGCCGATCGCGGCGCTTACGCGTCGCCGGTCCCGGCGGAGAAATTTTCGCTCAGCAAAGGCACATGGGGCGCGTGGGAATTCGCCGGACGCTACAGCGTGCTCGACCTCAACGACAATGCCGGCGTCGCAGGCGTCGCAACGCCGAAGGGCGGGATCCGTGGTGGCGAGCAGAAGATCTGGACGGTCGGGCTGAACTGGTACCCGAACGCCGTCATCCGCTTTCTGCTCGACTACCAGCATACCGACGTCGACCGCCTCAGCTCGACCGGCGGCAGCCTCAACGCGCATCTCGATGCCGTCTCGCTGCGCGCGCAATTCGCATTCTGATGCCACGGAGCACAACAATGAAAACCATCATTCTCGTCGGCGCTGCATTCCTTGCACTCGTCACATCGGCAGGCGCCAAGGACATCACCCTTCTCAACGTCAGCTACGACCCGACACGCGAACTCTATCAGCAGATCAACACTGCGTTCGCCGCGGAGTGGAAGGCAAAGACCGGCGACACGGTCACGATCAACATGTCGCATGGCGGTTCCGGCTCGCAGTCTCGTGCCATCATCGATGGCGTCGACGCCGACGTCGCAACGCTTGCGCTCGCCTACGACATCGATGCGGTGGCGCAGAAGGCGAAGCTGCTTCCTGCCGATTGGCAAAAGCGGCTGCCCGACAACAGCTCGCCCTACCGGTCGACGATCGTGTTTCTCGTGCGCAAGGGCAACCCCTGGCACGTGAAGGATTGGGCCGATCTCGTCAAACCCGGCATCCAGGTCATCACACCGAACCCGAAGACATCCGGGGGCGCGCGCTGGGCCTATCTCGCCGCATGGGCATGGGCCGAGCATAAGCCGGGCGGCAGCGCCGCGAGCGCAAAAGCTTACGTCGCGGACCTCTACAAGCACGTGCCAGTGCTCGACACCGGCGCACGCGGCTCGACGACGACCTTCGTGCAGCGCGGCATCGGCGATGTCCTGCTGTCGTGGGAAAACGAGGCCTATCTGGCGCTCGACGAACTTGGCCGCGACAAGTTCGAGATCGTGTATCCGTCGGTGTCGATGCTGGCGGAGCCGCCGGTGGCGCTGCTCGACAAGAATGTCGACCGCCACGGCACGCGTGCCGTTGCAGAGGCCTATCTGAAATTCCTCTACACGAAGCCGGCGCAGGAGATCGAGGCGAAGAATCACTATCGCCCGCTCGACCAGAAGGTGGAAGCCGCGCACGCGAAGGAATTTCCCGCCCTCAAGCTCTACACCGTGGATGAAGCGTTCGGCGGCTGGCAGAAGGCGCAGGCCACGCACTTCGCCGATGGCGGCGTGTTCGACCAGATCTACAAGCCGGGGCGCTGATGACCATCGCCACCGCATCCGCCTCGACGTGGCGTGAACGCCGGGTGCTGCCCGGATTTGGGCTGACACTCGGCTTCACGACACTTTATCTGTCGGTCATCGTTCTCATTCCGCTCGCCGCGTTGATGCTGCGGCCGTGGACCCTCGGGTGGGACGGCTTCTGGTCCACCATCACGGCGCCGCGCGTGCTGGCGGCGCTGAAGTTTTCGTTCGGTGCGGCGGCCATCGCGGCGGCGGCGAATTCCGTGTTCGGATTCGTCGTCGCCTGGTCGCTGGTCCGCTACCGCTTCCCGCTGAAACGGTTTCTCGACGCGCTCGTCGACCTGCCCTTCGCCCTGCCGACAGCGGTGGCCGGCATCGCTCTCTGCACGCTCTACGCGCCGAACGGCTGGCTCGGTGCGCCGCTAATGAAGGTGGGATTAAAGGTGGCCTATACGCCGCCGGGCGTTGTCGTGGCGCTGATCTTCATCGGCCTGCCCTTCGTGGTGCGCACCCTGGAGCCCGTCATTTCCGAGCTTGGCCCAGAAGCCGAGGAAGCCTCGGCCACCCTGGGCGCCACGCGAATGCAGACGTTCTTCCGGGTGATCTTTCCGGCGCTGGCGCCTGCGCTCATCACCGGCACCGCGCTCGCTTTCGCCCGCGCCGTCGGCGAATACGGGTCGGTCATTTTCATCGCCGGCAATCTGCCGATGGTGTCAGAGATCGCGCCGCTCCTCATCGTCATCAAGCTCGAACAGTTCAATTATGCGGGCGCCGCCGCCATCGGCGTGGTGATGCTGCTTGCTTCTTTCGCGATCATTTTTGCCCTCAACGCGTTCCAAAGCTTCCTCGCCTCGCGGAGATGACCATGCGCGCCGCAACCGAGGACCATCCCATTACGAAGCTGGCGCTTTCCACCGCGACCGTCGGACTGATCGTCCTGTTCCTGGTGCTGCCGCTGATCACGGTGTTTTCCAATGCGCTGGCGAAGGGATTTGGCGAAGCCTTCGCGGCGCTGAGAGATCCCGATGCGCTCTCCGCCATCGAGCTGACCGTCGAGACGGCTCTCATCGTCGTTCCGCTGAATGCGCTGTTCGGAATCTGCGCGGCGTGGGCGATCACCAAGCATCAATTCCCCGGCAAGGGCGTGCTGGTGACCTTGATCGACATGCCGTTCTCGGTATCGCCGGTGATCGCCGGCCTCATCTTCATGCTGCTGTTCGGCATGCAGGGGTGGCTGGGGCCGTGGCTGAGAGACCATGACATCAAGATCGTGTTCGCGCTGCCTGGCATCGTGCTGGCGACGGCGTTCGTGTCGTTTCCGTTTGTCGCGCGCGAGCTCATTCCGCTGATGGCCGATCAGGGCAGCGACGAGGAACAGGCGGCCGTATCGCTCGGCGCCACCGGCTTGCAGACTTTCCTGCGCGTGACCTTGCCCAACATCAAATGGGGACTGCTGTATGGGGTGCTGCTGTGCAACGCGCGCGCCATGGGCGAGTTCGGCGCCGTGTCGGTGGTGAGCGGACATATCCGCGGCCTCACCAACACCATGCCGCTGCAGGTGGAGGTCCTCTACAACGACTACCAGTTCGTCGGCGCCTTTGCCGTCGCCTCGGTGCTGGCGATGCTCGCCATCGTCACCCTGATCGTCAAATCCTTCCTCGAATGGCGCTACGCGGACGAAATCGCCGCGGCGCATCGTCACTAAAGGAGCAGCACCATGTCTCTCGTTGTCGATTGCGTGCGCAAGAAGTTCGGAACCTATCCGGCGCTGGAAGGCGTCAGCTTGACGGCGCCGCAAGGCGCGTTTATTGCGCTGCTCGGCCCGTCCGGCTCCGGCAAGACGACCTTGCTGCGTATCTTGGGCGGTCTAGAATTCCCAGACGATGGCGAAGTGCGCTTCGCCGATCTGAACTGGCTCAGCGTGCCGACGCGCGAGCGCCGCGCCGGATTCGTGTTCCAGCATTACGCGCTGTTCCGCCACATGACGGTGGCGAAGAACATCGCCTTCGGCCTGAGCATCCGCGGCCGCCGCACGCGGCCATCGAAGAAGGAAATCAGCCATCGCGTCGAGGCGTTGCTGCAGCTGGTGCAACTCGACGGGTTGGGCAAGCGCTATCCAAGCCAGCTGTCCGGTGGGCAGCGCCAGCGCGTGGCACTGGCCCGTGCGCTTGCCATCGAGCCGCGCATGCTGCTGCTCGACGAACCGTTCGGCGCGCTTGACGCCAAGGTGCGAAAGGAATTGCGCGGCTGGCTACGCTCGCTGCACGAGAAACTGGGGCTGACGACCGTCTTCGTCACCCACGATCAGGAAGAGGCGTTGGCGATGGCCGACCTTGTGGCGATCATGAACAAGGGCCGGGTCGAGCAGTTCGGGACGCCGGACGATGTGCGACGGCTGCCTCGCACACCGTTCGTCGCCGAATTCCTGGAATCGGCTGTCACAACCCCCCGGTCATCGCACATCGCGCCGGCGGTGGCGGGATGGATGCCGAACAACAGGATCAGGAGCGGCGTCATCAACGAACCGCCGCCCACGCCAGTGAATCCCACGAGACCGCCGACGAGGACGCCGGACAGCACATAAAGCGGATCAAGCGATTGGATGAAGGTCCACATCGGCCACTTTCCCCAACAGAAGCAGTCGTTGTCTCGAACGGTAGAGTCTTAGTTCACGCGATAACGCGGATCAATCGGCGCTCAGTTCGCCGCAATTGCCCTCTCCCTGTGTCCTGTGAGAGAGGGCATGCTGAAATCAAAACGCTGACTTCAGCGCATCCGCGAGATCGGTCTTTTCCCAGGTGAAGCCGCCCGTGGAATCCGGCTTACGGCCGAAATGCCCGTAAGCGGATGTGCGCGCATAGATCGGATTGTTGAGCGCCAGATGCTCGCGGATGCCGCGCGGCTTGAGGCTCATCAGCTCGGGGAGGACTTCTTCCAGCCTCCCCTCGTCCACTTTGCCCGTGCCGTGCAGATCGACATAGACGGACAACGGATCGGACACGCCGATGGCGTAGGAAATCTGGATGGTGCAGCGATCGGCCAATCCCGCCGCCACCACGTTCTTCGCGAGGTAGCGCGCGGCATACGCGGCCGAGCGATCGACCTTCGTTGGGTCCTTGCCAGAGAACGCGCCGCCGCCATGCGGGGCCGCACCGCCATACGTGTCGACGATGATCTTGCGTCCCGTGAGTCCGCAATCGCCGTCCGGTCCGCCGACGACGAAGGCACCGGTCGGGTTCACGTGCCAGATCGTCTTTCCGGTGATCCAGTCCTTCGGGAGCGCCTGGCGCACGTAAGGTTCGATCACCACGCGCACATCCTCCGACGTCATTGATGCATCGAGATGCTGCGTCGACACCACGATCTGCGTGGCTTCCACCGGCTTGCCGTTCTCGTAGCGCATGGTGACCTGCGATTTCGCATCCGGCCCGAGCTTCGGCTCCTTTCCGGCATGGCGCGCATCTGCCAGCAGCTTGAGAATCTTGTGGCTGTAATAGAGCGGCGCCGGCATCAGCTCCGGCGTCTCGCGGCAGGCATAACCGAACATGATGCCCTGGTCGCCAGCGCCTTCATCCTTGTTGCCGCTCGCATCCACGCCCTGCGCGATGTGTGGCGACTGCGCGTGCAGCAGCACCTCGACGTTGGCGTGGCGCCAGTGGAAGCCATCCTGCTCGTAGCCGATTGCCTTGATCGCCTGGCGCGCGACCTCGACGATGTTGTCTTCCATGATGTGCTTGGGGCCGCGCGTCTCGCCGGCGATCACCACGCGGTTGGTCGTCGCCATCGTCTCGCAGGCGGCGCGGATATCCCATGGCGACATGCCGCTCTTCGGGCCTTCGCGATAGAAGAGGTCCACCACCTCGTCGGAAATGCGGTCGCACACCTTGTCCGGGTGGCCTTCCGACACGCTTTCGCTGGTGAAAAGATAGTTGCCGCGCATGGCCGACGCCCTTGTTTCGAGAGAAGGCGGGACTTCTTGCAAGGAATGGCTGGCGGGTCAACAGTATGAGGGCAATGCACAAGGGAAGCGCCGATGGTTGCACCATTTGAGGGCGGATGCGCTTGCGGGGCGGTCCGCTACGTCGTCTCTTCGGAGCCGGTCGCCTTCATGCTGTGCCATTGCCGCGATTGCCAATACTTTGCCGGCGGAGAACCGGCGGCGATCGCTGTCGTGTCGCGACCGGCCTTTTCTCTCAAGCAGGGCGAGCCCAAGGGCCACACCGTGAAAGGCGAAAGCGGCAACGAAGTCGAACGGCAGTTCTGCGCCGAATGCGGCACATCGCTGTTCGAGCGGCTCGGTGGAATGCCGCATCTGTGGGGCATCATGGCCGGCACGCTCGACGATCCGAGCTGGCTGAAGCCTACCGCGTTCCTGTGGCAAAGATCGGCGCAGCCTTGGTCACATCGCGATCCCGCCATCCACGCGTTCGACAAGGGCCCTCAGGCTGGGGGCTGATTACAAAATGAACCGGGACAGGTCCTCGTCCTTGGCGAGGTCGTCGACGCGGGCGTGCACGTAAGCCGCATCGATGACGATGGTTTCGCCGGCGCGGTCGGTGGCGCCGAAGCTGATCTCGTCCACCACCCGCTCCATCACGGTGTGGAGGCGACGGGCGCCGATGTTCTCCACCGTCGCGTTCACATGCGCCGCGACATCGGCCACGGCGCCGATGGCGTCGGGCGTGAAGTCCAGCTTCACGCCTTCCGTCTCGAGCAGCGCGGTGTACTGCTTGATGAGGCTTGCCTCCGGCTCGGTGAGGATACGCTGGAAATCGTCGCGGGACAGCGCCTTTAGCTCGACGCGGATTGGCAGGCGGCCCTGCAATTCGGGCAAGAGGTCGGACGGTTTGGCCGCGTGGAACGCGCCCGACGCGATGAAGAGGATGTGGTCCGTCTTCACGCTGCCATGCTTGGTGGCGACGGTGGTGCCTTCGATCAGCGGCAGGAGATCGCGCTGCACGCCTTCGCGGGAGACATCCCCGCCGCCGCGGAATTCGGAACGCGCGCAGATCTTGTCGATCTCGTCGAGGAACACGATGCCATTGTTCTCGACATCGGCGATGGCGTCGCGGACCACGGTGTCGTTGTCGAGCAGCTTGTCGGCTTCCTCCGCGACCAGCGGGGCGTGCGCTTCGTGCACCTTCATGCGGCGCGGCTTGGAGCGGCCGCCGAATCCCTTGCCGAAAATATCGCCGAGGCTGACCATGCTGATCTGCGCGTTCGGCATGCCGGGAATTTCCAGCGTCGGACCGCCGCTGGCATCGCGCATCTCGAGCTCGATCTCCTTGTCATCGAGTTCGCCCGCACGCAGCATACGGCGGAACTGGTCGCGCGTGCCGCTCGAGGAGCGATCGCCCACCAGCGCATCGAGCACGCGTTCCTCGGCACGCGCTTCGGCCTGCGCTTCCACATCGCGGCGCTTCTTCTCGCGCACCTGCGCGATGGCGATCTCGACGAGATCGCGCACGATCTGCTCGACATCGCGGCCGACGTAACCCACTTCGGTGAACTTCGTCGCTTCGACTTTCAGGAAGGGCGCCTGCGCCAGCTTGGCGAGCCGTCGGCTGATCTCCGTTTTGCCGACGCCGGTGGGCCCGATCATCAGGATGTTCTTGGGCAGCACTTCCTCGCGCAGCTCCGGCGGCAGCTGCTGGCGGCGCCAGCGGTTGCGCAGCGCGATGGCGACGGCGCGCTTGGCGTCACCCTGCCCCACGATGAAGCGGTCGAGTTCGGAGACGATTTCGCGGGGCGTGAAGAAGCTGCTCATGCTTGGCTATATGGGATCAGGGGCGGCACAAGTCCATTCAACTCGCGCTGTCCAGACTCTCGATGACGATGTTGGCGTTCGTGTAGACGCAAATCTCCGCCGCGATCTCGAGCGAGCGACGTGCGATCTCTTCGGCCGACAGATCGAACGGCGTCAGCGCGCGCGCCGCAGCCAGCGCATAGTTTCCACCGGAGCCGATGCCGATCAGCCCTTCCTCCGGCTCGACTACGTCACCGGTGCCGGACAGCACGAGTGACGTGCGCGCATCGGCCACCGCCATCAGCGCCTGAAGCTGGCGGAGATATTTGTCCAGTCGCCAGTCCTTGGCGAGCTCGACGCAGGCGCGCGCGAGATTTCCCGGATGCTGCTCGATCTTGGCCTCCAGCCGCTCGAACAGCGCAAACGCATCGGCGGTGGCGCCGGCGAAACCGGCGATCACATCGCCCTTGCCGAGGCGGCGGACTTTCCGCGCATTCGCCTTCATCACCGTCTGGCCCATGGTGACCTGACCATCGCCCGCGATCACCACCTTGCCGCCCTTGCGGACGGAGAGGATGGTGGTGGAGCGCCATTTTTCGTCGGACATGATCGACCCTATATAGGAAGCCATGGGCGTTTCGCAAAAGGGTGCGAGGAAGCCGCTGGCCTCGATCCCCTACATCGACATCCGGGGCGGAACACAGCTGGATCTGCTCGATGCGCATTTGCGAGGCGCGCGCGACCTGATGGCAGCCGCGACCCGAACATTCGGACCGCTCGGCGAGCTGGCGAGCAAGGCCGCCCTGCCACTCGGCGACAAGGTTTCCTGCCGCTGGCTTACAAGGAACAACAATCCCTAC
>DATIYG010000051.1:0-10130 GCA_035517755.1 Rhizomicrobium sp.
CCTCGCACGGAATCCTCGCGCCGCTGGCTCGATCGTCAGCACAAGGATCCCTACGTCAAAGAGGCGCGGGCGAAAGGCTATCGCTCGCGTGCGGCGTTCAAGCTGATCGAGCTGGACCAGAAATTCCGCTTCCTGAAGAGCGGTGGGCGCGTGCTCGATCTCGGCGCGGCACCCGGCGGATGGAGTCAGGTGGCCGCGAAGAAGGTCGGATCGTCCGGCGCCGTCGTCGCCATCGACATTCTGCCGATCGAGCCGATCACCGGCGTCACCATCATCCAGGGCGATGCCAGCGATCCCACGCAATGGCCCGCACTGAAAGAGGCGCTGGGCGGCGCGGCCGATGTCGTGCTGTCGGACATGGCGGCGTCCACCACGGGCCATCGCGCCACCGATCATCTGCGCACGCTCGCGTTGTTCGAAGCGGCGCTCGAGATCGCGGGCGAGATGCTGAAGCCCGGCGGCGCGTTCGTCGGCAAGGTGTTCCGGGGTGGCGCCACCAACGAGGTGCTGGCGCGCGTCAAGCAGCGCTTTGCCGAGGTTAAGCATGTGAAGCCGCCGGCCAGCCGTGCGGAATCCGTCGAACTCTACTTGGTCGCGACGGGTTTTCGAGGCTAGTCTGCGGCCATCGAAAAAGCTGGGGGCTTGCGTTGCCATGTTCCGTTCCATCGTTTGCGTGTTCGTGCTTGCCGGGGCGATTGCCATGATTTCGCCCGCCGGCGCCAAGACTTCGTCGGCCGATGAGCAGCTTCGCGCCATCTACACGCAGGAATGGGCGTGGCGGAAGGAGCAATTCCCCGACGAGGAAGATCCCGGCAAGCCCGTCGCCGATCACCTGCCGAAGGTGGATGCCGCCACGCAGGACATGCGCCTGAAATACTGGGAAGGCGTGCTGCACAAGCTCGACGGCATCAATCGCGCGCAGCTCTCGCAGGACGAGCAGACCAACTACGATGTCTATCGTCCGGAGATCGAGCAGTTCATCGCCAACCAGAAATTCCGCGACTACGAAGCGCCCGCCAATTCCGACTCGGCCTTCTGGACGGACTTCAATTATACCGCCCGCAAACCCTTCCGCTCGCTGACGGATTACAAGAACTGGCTCGCGCAGATGCGCGATATCCCGCGCTTCTTCGCCGAGAACGTGGCGAACATGCGGGCCGGCCTGAAGCGCGGCTTCACGCCGCCGCAAGTCACCTTTGCCGGACGCGACGGATCGATTTCGGCCATCGTGGATGCCAAGCCGGAAGAGACGCTGTTCTACACGCCGTTCAAGAGTTTCATCGCCGGAATCCCGGCAAGCGAGCAGCCGGCCTTGCGCGCCGAGGCGCTGAAAGTGATCCACGATTCTGTGCAGCCGGCTTATGCGGAATTGTTGAAATTCGTCCGCGATGAATATGTGCCGCACACGCGTACGACCTTGGCGGCGTACGATCTTCCCGATGGCAAGGCTTACTACCAGGCGAAGATCAAGGAATTCACCACGCTCGATATGACACCGGCCGCCATCCACGATCTGGGCGTGGCCGAAGTCGCCAAGCTGCACCAGCAGATGATCGACGTGATGAAGGAAACCGGGTTCAAGGGCGACTTCGCCGCGTTCCAGCAATATTTGCGCACCGATCCACAATTCTACGCGAAGACGCCGCAGGACCTGCTCAACCGCGCGGCCTGGATCGCCAAGGAATTCGACGGCAAGGCATCGCAGTATTTCGGCATGCTGCCGCGCTCGCGCTTTGCCATCATTCCCGTTCCCGCCGACATCGCGCCGTTTTACACGTCAGGCCGCGGCGGGCTCGGCGTCTATCTCGTCAACACCTACGATCTGCCGCACCGGCCGCTCTACAATCTGACGGCCCTCACGTTGCACGAATCCGCGCCGGGACATGCTTTCCAGATTCCGCTCGCGCTCGAGCACAAGGGCCTGCCGGAATTCCGCCGCCACGATTACATCTCGGCCTACGGCGAAGGCTGGGCGGTCTATTGCGAGAAGCTGGGCGTCGAGATGGGCATGTACGAAACACCGTACGATCGCTTCGGCATGCTCGGCTGGCAGATCTGGCGCGCCGCGCGGCTCGTGGTCGACACCGGAATCCACAGCCAGGGCTGGACGCGCGAGCAGGGCATCAAATACCTGCAGGATTACACCTCGCTGCCGGTGCACGAGACGGAGACCGAAGTCGACCGCTACATCGCGTGGCCGGGGCAGGCGCTCTCCTACTATCTGGGCGAGCTCGCGATTCTGGATGCGCGTGCGAAGGCGGAGAAGGCGCTGGGCGCGAAGTTCAACATCCGCGCCTTCCACGACACGGTGCTGGAACTTGGCTCGGTGCCGCTGCCGGTGCTGACGAAGCGCATCGATCGCTTCATCGCGGAAGGCGGCAAGGGCCCGTATCCGGATATGGAATGAGAGCATGGACCTGCAGACAGCGGCTGCGTTCACCGGGATCGTCAGTTCCATCGCCACAACGCTGACGCTGATCGTCCTCATCGTCTCGATCCGCCAGAACACACGATCGCAGAAGGTGCTGGCGGTGCAGTCGCTGGCCGGCGCGATCGCCGCGATCAACGTACCGGCCATGTCGTCGCCGGAGCTGGGCACCGCACTGGCCAGCGTCATGAAGGACTGGAACGCCGCCACGCACGAACAGAAGACGGTTTCGCACTATTTCCTGTTCACCTGGTTCAAGCTCGCCGAAATGGCATGGTTTCAGCGCGAAGCGGGCGTGCTCGATCAGGACCAATGGTCGGGATGGGAAACCGTTACGCGGATTTTCTACCACAGCGAAGGCGTGAAACAGGTGTGGTGGCCGAACCGCCGCTCTGCCTACTCCACAGCCTTTCAGCAATACCTCGCGACGACCTCGCCACCCACGGACATCGTTCCGCTTGGCGAACTGATCGGCTGACCGGCAGCTAGTTCAGCCACTGCGCGACGCCGGCATTGTCCGCGCAGGCGCCGCCGGGTGTGTGGCCGGTGCCGCTGGTGCCATCCACGCAGAGAGCATTCGTCTTGATGGGGGCCGCGGTTCGGCCGCCCACGCATTTGGTGATGAACTGGCGATAGCTCATCGTCCCCTGCTCGACCTTTGTGGCGTCATACCATAGCGCCACGCAGGTGTTGATCCGGTCCGGCCATGGCCCGTTCGGATCAACCGCGACGCCCGCGAATGCGGGCGCGATTGCCGCGCTCAACAAAACGACACTCAACAAAACGCGCATGGCTTCCATCCATTCTGCCGCGAACAGGTTCGATGCTGACGGATTGTGGTCGGTTGATCAATTGGCCCAGCAGTCAGGCAGACGCAAGCGAGCCGGCTCCGGCCGGACCAAGGGCGACCGCAGCGGCCTCGCATCGTAGCCAGGTCACATTAACCTGGTGGCGAAAGACCCTATCCCCGCGGGCCTTTTCGGTAGGAGGCCTGTTGGGTGGCGAGAGCCTTGGCCTGGTCGGCGCTTTGCTGTGCAGACACTGCCGTCTGCTGCGCCTGCTGAGCGTCCGATGACGCCTGGCTGGCGGTTGCCTGCGCGCCTTGGGCGACCTGCAATGCCTGGTTGGCCGTGGTCACGGCGGTGTCATCGGATGCGCAACCCGAAAGCAGAAGACCAAGTCCTGCGATCGACAGCACAATCCCCCGATTGGTCGAACTATGCATGATGTTACTCCGATTGTTGTGGCGCGGTTACGCGCCATCCCTTGTCCGCACATTGCAGACCGCGCGAAGAAGCAGAGACCAGCCGATTGTCGATAGGGGACATTGGTCTAACTGCACTGGAATCCTTGACCGCGGAATGAGCAGTTCCGGGAGCCAACCAATCCCGTCAAAAGCTTCGGTAATCATCGCGAATGCTTGCGACGCGACAGTGCTTGCGTCGGCCCGTCTTTATTTCTGTCTGCAAAATCAAGCCGCTAGATGCGGGCGCGCCCTTGCAGCGCGCTGCGGCTACATCCTGTTCAATCTTGTTCCAGGCGCCGGGCTATTCAAGGTGCGCTCCGACTTCTGCAGAGCCTTGAGGTCGCGCTCGCCGCGCAGCAAGGCGGCCTGAAGGCCGCGCTCCGCATTGTTGTAGAAGCGGAAATTGACCTGACCGGAAAGCTGGCCGATCAGCAGCTCGAGATAGCGGCGCTTTTCGTCGGGCGTGGCCGTGGAATAGTCGGTCATGCCGTTCGCCGCCCGAAACCGGTAGGCGAATTGCTGCAGCGCCGAGCGCTCCGCCTTCAACTGTTCGTAGGCTGCGTTGAGATCGGTGGTGACGGCGTCGGCTTCCGAGTACGCGATGATCTCGCGCTGGGAGAGCAGCGTCAGCAGTCCCGATGATTTGGCCGCCTGAAACGATGGATCGACCACGATATCGTAATCGATTTTCGGCGGAGGAGACGGCTGCGGGATCGCACTGCCGGTCGCAATCGCCGTGCGCGCCTGCCCGATCCGCGAATTGAACCACGCCGTCATCCGATCCAGCCCATCCACGCTGCGCCTGGCATCGATAATGGCCTGGCGGCTGTCGGTGTCGAGCGCCTCACGAAGCTCGGCGCGCTGATTGGCGTGGTGGATCGTCTCAACCAGCTGTCCGGCGGCGAGAGCGATCAGCACGCCCAGCACGATGACGCCTACCTCGCCGATGAATGCGCGCCAGCCGTGCAGCGGTTTGGGCAGATGAATACGCACGAAGAGTCTTCCCCTGTTCAGGACTTACATACTGCCCGCGCCAGATCAGCAGCGAAGTCGGCTCGATCCGGCTTCACGCCAACCGTGTCGAAATGGCGTTCCATATATCCGTTGTTGTCCACCAACGTGCGAACCCGGCTTTTGAGATCTCCGAACGCAACCCGGAGGTCGCGCCGGGTTTCCGAGTCAGCGGCCAGCGGGATGAGGGACAACACCCGTTCCATCAAATCGCTTGCCTTCTCGAGATCGACTTCCCGATGGGCAATGCCGTCATACAGGCTGGCGAAGGCAAGCTGCTCCTCGACCGGGAAATGGTCGAGTGCCTGGCTGCTGATCGCCAGGCTCCAGTTCGCAGAATGCATCCAGAAAAATCCCTGCGCGGCGGGAAGGAACGAGAGGTGCGGTGCCGTTCCGGGTGGTGCACCATCTTGCGCCCAGCGATCGAGCTTCTCGATCTCCCGCAGGGCACAGCGCGAATTGGATACGTTCACTTCCCACCGGGCGCGATCGTTTGCGAGTTCGCCCATGATCGATTTGCGCACCACGGCAACCTTTTCCTGCCAGCGCCAGACTTCCACCGCCTGTTCGGCGGAAAGCGCGATCAGCACGCCGAGCACGATGATGCCCACTTCGCCCACGAATGCGCGCCAGCCGTGCAACGGCTTCGGCAGATGAACGTGCATATGAATCCCCCAGCACGCCCAGCGTAGCAGAAGACCTCATGCCAGCAATGGGCAGGGAATTCAGAAGGGACGAAAGAGGCGCTCTACTGGGACGTGTCGTCCGCAACCGGAGTGGTCGTGATGGTGGAAGTTTCCCTCGCGATCGCCCGCGGCTCACCTTCCGTGATCGTCACGGTCATGCCCATGGTCGGTTCGCTATAGAGCCAGCGTGCGAACTGCACCGGCATGCGGATGCAGCCGTGCGATGCCGGAAAGTTCGGCACGTGGCCAGCATGAAGCGCGACGCCATACCAGGTGAGACGCTGCATGTACGGCATGGGCGCGTTGTCGTAGCGATTGGAGTGATGAATCCTTTGCTTCTCCAGAACGCTGAACACGCCGGTCGGCGTGCGATAGCCCGGCTTGCCCGTCGAGACGCGCGTCGCGCCGACTTGAACGCCGTCGCGATAAACGACCGCGTGCTGCGTGCGCAGATCGATCGTCATGCTGTATATCGAGCGCGGCGGCGTTGAGGGCGCATAGCCCGGCGGCGGCGTGAACCAGCCCGGTTCGGAGGGCATCGTTCCGGTACTGTCTTCTTCCTGCGCGCCCGCGCGATTTGCCAATGCCAGCAACGAAAGCACGACAACAAAAGATAATGCGGCGTTGAACCACGTTCGCATCCACGCGATTGCGCGATAGTGTTCTCGCAGCGCCCGCAGCTGGGGCCGAACTCTATCAAAACCCAATTTGAAAGCCGCTCGTGTGTTTGGGCGGCGTGGAGTTGCGTAGCAAATGATGGTGTCGAGACGTTCGTTGTTTGCCGCCACCGGCGGCATGGCCGCGGCTGCGTTGCTGCATCCTGTCTCATCTTTTGCTGCATCTTCGGGCGTTTCGCCGGAGATGCTGAAGCGCGCGCTAGCTGCGCTCGATAAACACCGTTCTGTCATTCCAACCCGCGATACTCTCGCTATTGCCGACTTCTCGCTGCCCTCCCGCACACCGAGATTTCACTTGGTCGATGTTGTTAGTGGCCGTGTCAGTTCGCATCTAGTGGCCCATGGTCGAGGGTCCGATCCTGCGCATACCGGTTGGCTGCACCAGTTCTCAAACGCACCAAGATCGAATGCGACGTCAGCTGGTGCGTTTCGCACCGATGGTCTTTATGTCGGCGGACATGGACGGTCGATCCGTCTCACCGGACTCGATGCAACAAATAGCAATGCGGAGAGCCGCGCGATTGTCGTGCATGAGGCGTGGTATGTGAGCCCGGAGATGGCGCGCACACATGGCGCCCTCGGCCGCAGCGAAGGATGCTTCGCCGTCGCAAGCTCGAGCCTGCCGGAAGTGCTCGCGAAGATCGGTTCGGGTTGTCTGATCTACGCCGACAAGATCTGACGGCAGACGCGCTTCCTCAGCGGTGAAGCGTCTTCAGATATGCGATGATATACTGTCGTTCTGCGGGATCTGTGATGGAGACGTGCGGCATCTGCGTGCCGGGAATTGTCGCCGGCGCATTGGTGATCCATTTCGTCAGCGTATCGTCCGACCACACCAGTTTTGAGTTCTTGAGCGCCGGCGAGTAGGCAAATCCCGGCTCCGATCCGGCGCGCCTGCCGACCACATTGATGAGCGACGGGGCGTAGCCCGCGGCGACGCCCGATTTGCCGTGGCAGGCCATGCAGTGTTCGGCGAAGACGGTCCGCCCGGCGGCGCGCGCGGCCTCCACGGGTGAAAAGAGCCGGTTGATAACCTGGGCGTCGGCTGGAGCCGCGAACGAGATCGCTCCAAGGCCCAACAGGATCGAAAGAACGGATTTCCGCATCGCGCATCCTCCTTAGAGCATTGCCGCGCGCCGGCCCTATTGGGCGGTGGTCCAATGCCGCGTCATCATCGGCGGTGTGGCGGCTGGCCGAAGACCTTGCGACCACGATGGCGAACCGGGTTATCTTGGCGGGAACATCAGGAACGGGTCATGCACGATCTCGTCATTCGCGATGCCTTGATTTACGACGGACTCGGGGGCGCGCCGGTCCGGGGCGACCTCGCGGTGGACGGCGATACCATCGCGGCCGTTGGCGCCGTCTCCGGTGCCGCACATGAAACCGTCGACGCGGGCGGGCTGGCGCTGGCGCCCGGCTTCATCGACGTGCACACGCATGACGATTTCGCTGCCGTGCTCTATCGCGACATGGCGTTCAAGACGGCCGGCGGCGTGACCACCTGCGTCGTCGGCAATTGCGGCATGGGCGCAGCACCGTGGGCGGCGGCCTCGCAGATGGCGCGCAACATGCATCCCGAGCCACTGCCCGAATGGAAGGGCTATCGCGGTTATCTCGCCCGGATGGAATCGCAGCCGCCGGCCGTGAACGTCGCAGCACTGATCGGGCACGGTACGGCGCGTTTGTCCGTCATGGGCACCGATGCGCGCGAACCAACCGGCGCTGAAATGCAGGCGATGAAGGATATCGTCGCGGAAGGTGTGGAAGCCGGCGCGGTCGGTCTTTCCTCGGGCCTCATCTACGATCCCGGCCGCTTCGCGCGCACGCAGGAGCTTGTCGAACTGGCATCGCTGATGCACGGCACGGGCGCACTCTACGCCACACACATGCGCGATGAAGGCAAGGGCCTGCTCGAGTCCGTCAGCGAAGCCATCGCCATCGGCGAGCAGGCCGGCGTGCCGGTGCAGATCTCGCATCACAAGGCGTCGGGTCGCGACGCATGGGGGCTCGTCACGCAATCGCTGAAGCTGATCGAGAACGCGCAAGCCCGCGGCCTCGATGTGCATGCCGATCAATATCCGTACACGGCCGGTAGCACTATTCTGTCGGCGATGTTTCGCGACGGGCGCTTCTGGTTCACGGCGCCGGAAAACATCGTCATCGCGTCGGCGCGCGCCAAGCGGGAATGGGAAGGCCACTCGGTCGCCGCGATCGCGACACAGATGGGCTGCGACACCACGCAAGCCGTGACACGGATGCTGGCGGAAGCACCGGACGCGACCGTCGTCGTGCACACCATGTGCGAAGACGACGTGCGCACCGTGATGCGCCATCCGAGCACCATGATCGGCTCGGACGGATTGCCCACGCTTTCCGGCAAGCCGCATCCGCGATTGTACGGAACCTTCGCGCGCGTGCTCGGGCACTATGCCCGCGATGAGGGTGTCATGCCGCTCGAACAGGCCGTGCATCGCATGACGGGCTTTCCCGCGAAGAAATTCGGCTTTGCCGACCGTGGCGTGTTGCGCGCCGCTGCCAAGGCCGATCTTGTCCTCTTCGATCCGGACACCATCATCGATTGCGGCACCTTCGAGGATCCCAAGCGCCTGCCGAAAGGCATCGTGTCGGTCTATGTGAATGGGGCGCTGACGGTGCATAACGGCAAATCGACGGATGCGCGGGCCGGGCGGGCGTTGAGGCGCGCATAGCCGCCGCTCGCGAAGGGGGAAGCAAACCGAATGAGTCCGTTCGACTATCTCTCTGTCCTCATCTCCATCGTGCTTGGCCTCGGTGTCACGCAGGTGTTGGCCGGATTCGCGGGTCTGGTTCGCACGCGCAAGCGGATCAGGATGTACTGGCCGGTGCCGGTGCAGATGGCCGTGGTGTTCCTCATCAGCGTGCAGATCTGGTGGGCGCTGTTCGGCTTGCGCGGCATGCGCGTGTGGACGTTCGAGAGTTTCCTGGTCGTGCTGATGCAGCCGGTCAGCGTCTATCTGATGGCGGCGCTGATCACACCGGATCTGGACGAGCCCGGCGCCATCAACCTGCGCGAGACGTACTTCCGCGAATGCCGGTGGTTCTTCGGCTCAATCCTGTTTGCGCTCGCCATCAGCTTCGCCAAGAACTTCGTCACCAATGGCGGCCCGCCGGAAGGTCTCGATCTGCTGGGACACATCGTCTTCGGGGTCATTGCGCTGACGGGGCTGATCTCCCGCAGCAACGTCATCCACAAGATCATCGCGGCAGCGTCGCTGCTGGCCTATAGCGGCTATATCGCGCTCCTGTTCGTCCGCCTGCCGCACTAGGTCTGCAACTTCCGGCAGCACTTGCAGAATCGGCGGGGTGCTGATATGGCCCGCCATGGAACGGCACGATCCTCCCCGCGAATCCGCCCGCGGAGCCATCCGCGAAGCCCTCACCTTCGACGACGTCCTCCTGGTCCCCGCGGCCTCCGAAGTGCTGCCCGGACAAGTGGATACGCGCACCCGCCTCACCAAGACCGTTGAGCTCGGCATACCCCTGATTTCGGCCGCCATGGACACGGTGACGGAAGCGGGTCTTGCCATCGCCATGGCACAGGCAGGCGGGATGGGCGTGATCCACCGCAATCTCTCCATCGAGGAGCAGGCCGAGCAGGTCCGCCGGGTGAAGAAATTCGAAAGCGGCATGGTGGTGAACCCGGTCACCATCGGACCCAACGCCACGCTCGCTGACGCACTTGAATTGATGGAGCGCTATCGCATTTCCGGCATCCCGGTGGTGGAGAACGCCAACGCCAAGGGCGCCGGCAAGCTGGTCGGCATCCTCACCAATCGCGACGTGCGCTTCGCCACCGACAAGCGTCAGCCGGTCGCCGAGCTGATGACGAAAGACAAGCTCGTCACCGTGAAGGAAGGCGTCGGCGCGGAAGAAGCCAAGCGCCTGCTGCACCAGCACCGCATCGAGAAGATTCTCGTGGTGGACGATGCGTATCGTTGCGTCGGTCTCATCACCGTGAAGGACATCGAAAAGGCGCAGGCCCATCCCCACGCAGCGAAGGACGAGCGGGGACGCTTACGTGCCGCCGCCGCCACCAGCGT
>DATIYG010000052.1:0-11948 GCA_035517755.1 Rhizomicrobium sp.
CGGCCGGGTGCCGAGATCGTCGATGCCGGAAAGCGCCGCGGGCGAAAGTCGGCGAAGCAATCTGATATTTCGCGCGCTTTGATTCTGCGCGCGCGAAAAAGCCAGCGCGTGTTGCGCCTGAAGGGCGGCGATCCGCTGATGTTCGGCCGTGGTGCGGAAGAAGCCCTGGCTCTGGCCGCGGCCGGAATTCTGTTCCGCATCGTGCCGGGCGTGACGGCGGGAATCGGCGGACTCGCCTACGCGGGGATTCCCGTCAGCCATCGCGACACCAATCACGTCGTGACGTTCCTCACCGGTCATGCCGCCGATGGCGGCATCCCCGATCTCGATTGGCGTGCAATTGCGCAAGGCTCGCCGACGCTTGTGCTTTACATGGCGCTCGCCCATGCCGAGGACATTGCGCACAAGCTGATCGCAGCGGGACGCGATCCGCACGAACCGGCTGCCATCGTCAGCGATGCGACCTACGACCGCCAGACCGTGACGGTGACGACACTGCGCGAGCTGGGCGCGGCGGCGCGCGAAAGCCGCGCACCGGCGATCCTCGTGATCGGCGAAAATGTGCGATTGCGCGAAGGTCTGGATTGGCTGGGCGCACTACAGGGGCGCGTGCTCGACCCCGATCCGCTCAAGCGGCACGAATTGCTGGAAGCTTCGTAGGAAATCCGGCGACTTCAGGTATTGCCGTCGACGCTCGAGATCAGATCCTGCGCGTCGTGCGCAAGTTGCACCAGCTCCGATGGCATGTCGTCGCCGGAACGGCGCGCCCATTCAACGAGACCTTGGGCGAGATCCACAAAGTGCGGTGCCGTCGCGATCATGCGCGCCTGCTTCTCGATCTTGTCGGGATCGAGGTCGTATTCGGCACCAGGAACGCGCCAGCCACCCCACTCTGCGTCGCCTGTGATGACGACCGGATAGGTGCCCGGCACGGGATGACGCGAGCAATCCTCGGAAGGCTGCCACTTGTTCCGTGCACGGATGACGCGCCACTGCTCCACGCCGTTTTTCTTTTCGCCGACCGGCAATTCGGCATGCAGCTCGTCGGAGGCGAATTCGCGGCCGAGGCCGACATCGTAGAAGACGCGGATCGGCTCATCGAGGCCCTTCGCCCAATGCGGGATGACGCGCTCGATCAGCGCCCAAGTGCCGACCGGCTTCACATAGACTCGCTGGTTCTTGTGAAATTGCGCTTTCGCCATGGCGCCCTGATTCCTGCCTCCGGGATGGGAAAGCCTAGGCGCGGCGCCTTAAGCGGAGGTTAAATTCTTCAATTGTTTCCCGGGCTTGGCTCGCCCGGCGGCGGTGCTTGCTCCGGCATTTGCGGTTGCTGCGGTTGTTGCGGGGCGTCCAACGAGGGCGGGCTCGCCGCATCCGGTGCGCTCTCCACAGGCGCGGCTGGT
This sequence comes from Rhizomicrobium sp., assembly GCA_035517755.1. Lineage (GTDB taxonomy): Bacteria > Pseudomonadota > Alphaproteobacteria > Micropepsales > Micropepsaceae > Rhizomicrobium. The sequence continues at coordinate 1,404 of DATIYG010000052.1, forward strand.
GGCGGTGCGATTTGCGCCAGCAGCGTCTGCGGCACGGATGCCACAAGCTGATGCGTCCACTTGATCAGATGGATTCCGCTTTGGGCCTGCACGGCTCGCTGCGGCTTGCACGGTGCGGACGCGTCGCAGGCGTACTTCGTCTGGAGATCGACGAAGGAAACTGGAAGATCGGCGTCTGTCTCGACAATCGCGGGGCGCCAGACTTTCGTGCCGTCGCTCTGGATTGGCGAGAAATAACGATCGACAATCTTCAGCGGCTGGGGGGCTGCTCCCGTCGCAGGCAATTGCGCGCGGAAACTGCGGACATAGCCCGATCCGTCCCGAAAGAAGACAGCGCGCGATTGCGCGATCACCCCTGTCACAGTGCCGGTAAGCCGCAGACCCGCAAGATCTTCCCGTGGAAGCGACAGGACCGGAATCGCGGCAGCCGGCGCACCGGAATCCGTTGGCGGACCCTGCAGCGGTGTCGGCAAGGCCTGGGAGCGGTCGAGCACAGCCGACACCTGGGCGCGCGATTTCCTGTCGAGACCAAGTGGCAATGTAACGGTTCGCTCACCATCAAGCGTGGCCGGACCGCCGATGCGGTCGATCACCACGCTGCCGTCGGCGGCCGTGCGCAGGGAGAAGGCCCCCGCATAGGCCATCGTCGCCGTATCGCGCAGGATGAACACACCGCCGCCCGAAGCATCGACCTCCGTCCCACGGTTGAACGGACCAAGGAAATCGCGCACCGAGAGCAATTGCTGGGCGGAGAGATGCAACTTCTGGATCGTCTGGGCGACGGGATTGTCGGCCGAAGCCGCGGGTGCCATCGAGACAGCCGCGAGCGCCACGCAGAGGACCGGTATGGTTTTCATTTACGTAATCCTCCGGCCCCTTGAGGGACCTTAACACAGCAAAGTCAGATTTCCGTTCAAATCCAGCAATTTAATTCAGAAGAAATTCGTTCTTGCGGCCAACGATTGCTTTACCGGCTAGCGGGACAATGCATCCACCATGAGCGGACCGGAGCGCTCAAAGGCGGGAAACGGGTAATGGCCTCACGGGCAACGGGTTTTGCCAAGCGGACGCCGGCTGCGAGCCGCGCGAACACTGCGCCTGCTCCGGGCGACGAGGAGCCGCGGGAGATTGCGCTTTATCTGGCACCGATGCTCGCGCCTTACCGGCGACGCGAGCGCGTCAGCATCCGCGTCGAGCGGTTGCCGCATCGCGCAAGACTTTCGAGCGGACGCAACAATGGCGATCGTTCCTGGTCGTTGCTGCCCGACGAACTCGAAGGCCTGACCTACCAACCGCCGCCTGGAATGTACGAGGCGCATACGCTGGCGATCCGCGTGATCAGTCTCGAAGGTGGCGGCGGCGGTACGCTCGCGGTGATCGACTATCCCATCCCCGGAACAGAGCCGCCTCCGGTTGAAGAAGCAGCATCGGCTCCGGAACCTGCAACGCCCGCTGCATCGCCCGCACCAACCTCCGACAAGAGTCACGGAGCCGGCGAAGTGCGGCGGCTGCAAGACGAACTCACGCGCTTGCAGACGGCGCTCGCAGCGCGTGATTCCGAGCTGGAAGTCGCGAAAGCGGAATCTGAATTGTCGCAGCAATCCCGGCAACGGGTCGAAGCGGAACTGAGCGCGACGCGAGCCACGCACGAGAAAGAACTTCGCGATCGTCTCGCCGCGGCCAGCGCCGATGCCACGCGCAACCTCGAACAGGCGCGCCAGGCGTGGGAAGCCGAGAGCAAGAAGGCGCCGGCCGTTCAGACGCAACTACCGAACGTCGAACAGATCGTCGCCCAGGCGCGAGACCGCTGGCAGCGCGATGCCGATGGCGCGCTCGCAAAGGCGCAAGCCGCGTGGAAAGCAGAGGAGGCCGCGAAGCTGGCAGCCGCCGAGGCGCGCTGGCGCGAAAAATCCGGAGCGTCGTCCGGTGAGGCCAAGACAAGACTTGATCACGCCGAAGCGGAGCTCGCGAAACTGCGGGCGGAGGCCGAAAGCCTGCGCAGCAACACCAGTGCCACCGAGATGCGTCGCGCCAGCGAGAACGCGGAGGGCGTACGGCTGCGCGGCGAACTGACAATGGCGCAAGCCGCGCTCGCGCGGCGCGATGCCGAACTCGCCAACGCGCGCGAGGAAGCGGACAAGCTTCGCGCGCGCGTCAGCGAAGCCGAAGCGCGTCGCGCCAGCGAGAACAGCGATGTGACGAAGCTGCGGGCCGAACTCGTCGCGGCGAACGATGCCCTGACGCGGCGCGAGGCCGAGCTCGCAGAGGCGAGAACGGCAGCGGATCGCGCCTGGTCCGCCATGGAAGATGCACGCGAGGTCTGGGCGCGCGAGGCGGACGCAACGCTGGCCAGGACGCAAGCGGAATGGAAGGCGAGCGAAACCGTTCGCATGAGCCAGGCCGAAGCCGAGTGGCGCGATCAGGCGGCCAGGCAGGTCTCGGAAGCCAATGCCCGCGCGGGCAAGGCGGAGGCCGAAGCCCTTCAGGCGCGCGCCGAAGCGACGGCGCTTCGCAGTGTCGGCGATGTCGAACAGTCGCGGATGCGCGACACGACGGCGGCGCTGCAAGCGAAGCTGACGGAACGTGAGGCAGAGCTTTCGGAGTTGCGCGCCGATCTGGTGAAGGCGCGCGTCGGGATCGAGGAAGCGCGCGGCGAGGCCCGTCTGGAGCTCCAGTCGGCAATGCTCAAGGTGCAGGATTTCCAGAACGCGCTCGAGGAGTGGAAAGCCGAGGAAGCCCCGCGCCTCGCCGCGGCCGAAGCGCAGGGACGTGAATCGGGGGCGAAGGCCAATGCCGAGCTGCGTAACCAGCTGAAGGAATCCGAGAAGGCGCTGACCCAGCTGCGCACGCAGGCCAGCGGCAAGCGCAACGAGGATGCCGAAGTGTTCCGCCTGCGCGAGCATGTCGCTGCACTGGAAGCATCTATCGCCGATCGCGACATCGAGTTGATGCAGGTGCGCGCGGAATCCGAGCAGCGGCGGGACCTTCTGGTTGCCGAAAGCAACAATCGGCGGTTCAATCCGGAAGACGAGGAAGACGATCGCAACCGGAAAATCGGCCGGCTGGTGCGCGATGTCGCCATCGTCGGCGCGCTTGCCGCAACGGCGATCATTCTTTATCCGCGCGTCGAGCCGGTTGTGGTCGAAGGCTGGCTGCCAAAGCTTGAGGCGCTGGCGACCGGCCGCGAAGTCTCGTTTGCGGACAGCGGCACAGGCGCCGTCACCGCGGCGCCGCCCCCGGCAGCGGCTGCTCAATCGCCGCAGTCCTTCGCGGTCAGCCTGAAATCCGCCAATGTCCGGTCGGAGCCGTCGGCATCGTCTTCCGTGATCATGACCCTGCCCCGCGGCACGCAGGTCGGGACGCTCGAGCGCCACGGCAACTGGGTGCACGTGCGCATCGCCATCGAAGGCAGCAAGGTCCCTCAGGATGGCTGGGTCTTCGGAACGTTCCTGCAGGACCTGCCGGGGTCCGCGTCACCGGGTCCCTCCCACTAGGGCGTGAATTGCAGGCCGCACTTTCGCCGTCTATCGTCCACCTGACAGATTATCAGAATATCGGTGGGCGCGATGAATTTCGATTTTTCCGACGACCAGAAGTTGCTGCGCGATCAGGCGCGGAAATTCCTCTCCGAAAAATGCACGACAAAGACCGTGCGCCGCGTGTTCGAAGGCGATGCCGGATATGACCGCGATTTGTGGAAGGCCATCGCGGAAATGGGGTGGCTGGGCACGGCCATTCCGGAAGCGCATGGCGGCGTTGGCCTCGGTCATCTGGAATTGTGCGTGATCGCGGAAGAGTTGGGACGCGCGCTGGCGCCGGTGCCGTTCTCGTCGACCGTCTATCTGTTCGCCGAGGCCGTTCTTGCCGCGGGAAGCGAAGAGCAGAAGCAGAAATATCTGCCGAAGATCGCCAGCGGCGAACTGATCGGAACCTTCGCGCGCGCGGAAAGCGCGGGCGCAGTCACGCCGAAATCCATCCGCACCATGCTGAAGGGCGGCAAGCTCTCCGGCAAGAAGATCGCCGTGAATGACGGCATGAATGCGGACTTCGCGGTGGTTCTCGCACGCACCAGCGATGAGCCCGGCGAGCGTGGCCTGTCGCTTGCGATTGTCGATCTGAAAGCGAATGGCGTTTCGCGCCGCGCGCAGGATTCCATCGATCCCTCGCGCAAGCATGCGCAGATCGAGTTCGACGGCGCGCCCGCAGAGCCGCTCGGCAAGACCGGCGAAGGCTGGAGCATCGCGGCTGCCGTTCTCGATCGCGCCGCCGTGCTGACTGCGTTCGAGCAGGTCGGCGGTGCGGATCGATGCCTCGCCATGGGCAAGGACTACGCGCTGACCCGCTATGCGTTCGGGCGGCAGATCGGCTCCTATCAGGCGATCAAGCACAAGCTCGCCGATATGTACGTGAACAACGAGCTGGCGCGCTCGAATGCCTATTTCGGCGCCTGGGCGCTTTCGACCGGCGCGCGCGAACTCGCGCTGGCCGCAGCCGCGGCGCGTGTCTCCGCCACACAGGCCTTCGACTACGCTGCGAAGGAAATGATCCAGATCCACGGCGGCATCGGCTTCACCTGGGAGGCCGACTGCCACTTCTTCTACAAGCGCTCGCGCGAGCTCGGGCTGTCCCTTGGCGCACAGCGCACGTGGAAGAACCGTCTGGTCAGCGAACTGGAAGCGAGCAACGCACCGTGAAATTCGTGTTCGAAAAATTGCGCGACGGCAAGTACGACCGCCTGTTCATCGATCGCGATGGAGCGGTCGAGGAAGTGGCATGCCCGAAGATCGGCGGCATCCCGCACGACATGGTGCACTTCGCCGTCGAGAACGTGATGGGCAAGCAGGGATTCATGCGCCGCGTCGCCGCCGGCGAAAAGCTCGCCTTCCGCATGGCAGTGACCATCGAGGGTGACCAAATGGAGCGGCTGGTGGAAGTGATGCAGGCCGATGCGAACAGCGGCTTCCCCGCGCCCGCGGATCTGATCGATATGTATCGTGTCACCTGCGACGCGCGCGTGGTCGAGCCCTATCCCGTTACCGAAACCGATATCGCCGCCATCCGCGCCGAAATGAAACGGCTGGACGCGCTGTGGCGCGCCACATCGCCCGGACAATCGCTGACGCTCAGCTTCGATCAGCAAACGCATTCGCCATAGGAGCACGCCCAATGGATTTCGAAGACACACCGCAGGAAGCCGAGTTTCGGTCGACGGTCCGCAAATGGCTGGAGGCGAACGCACGGCAGCAGAGCGGCAACGCGCTCGATGAATTGGGCGAAAGCCGCGAAAAGGGATTCCTCAAGGCCGGACGCGCATGGCAGGCCAAGAAGGCCGACGCCGGTTACGCACGCATCACCTGGCCGAAGGAGATCGGCGGCATGGGCGGCAACGCGCTCCAGCAGGTCATCTTCAACCAGGAGGAAGGCAAGACCGGCTCCGCCGGACTGAGCGCGCCGTTCGCCATCGGGCTCGGCATGTGTATCCCGACCTTGATGGCCTATTGCGGCAAGGACGTGCTCGCGCGCTACGTGAAGCCGGCGCTCTATGGCGAGGAGATCTGGTGCCAGCTGTTCTCCGAGCCCGCTGCCGGATCGGACGTGGCCGGTCTTCGCACGCGCGCCGAACGCCAGGGTGACGACTGGGTCATCAACGGCCAGAAGATCTGGACGACGGGCGCACAGATTTCCGACTATGGCCTGTTGCTCACCCGTACCGATCCGAATGCCCCCAAGCACAAGGGGCTGACGATGTTCTATTTGTCGATGAAATCGCCCGGAGTCGAAGTGCGGCCGATCAAGCAGGCGAGCGGCGCCTCCGGCTTCAACGAAGTGTTCTTCACCGATGTGCGCATTCCGGATTCGCAGCGCGTGGGCGACGTGGGGCAAGGCTGGACCGTGGCGCTCACCACCCTCATGCACGAACGGCTTGCGGTGGGCGGCGGACAGGGCGGTGGGCTCGATGTGCCGCAACTGCTGGCGCTGGCGCGCGCGCTCGAGCTGGAAGACGGACCGGCGATCAAGAATGCCAGTGTGCGCGAGAAGATCGCCGACTGGTATGTGCGTTCGGCCGGCCTGAAGTACACGACCTATCGCACCATGACGGCGCTGTCGCGCGGCCAGCAGCCGGGACCGGAAGCCTCGATCGCCAAGGTAGTGGTTGCCTCAAAGCTGCAGGATCTGTCCGCCTTCGCCATGGAGCTCGAAGGCGAAGCCGGCGCGCTCAAAGGCGACGACGCGCCGGAGCATGGCAGCTTCCAGATGGGCTGGATGAGCGCGCCGGGCCTGCGCATTGCCGGCGGCACAGACGAAATCCTGCGCAACATCATCGCCGAGCGCGTGCTAGGGCTTCCGCAGGATGTGCGCGTGGACAAGGACGTGCCGTTCAACAAGATGCCGGGTGGACGCTAATCGCTACAGTCAAAGGAGAGCAACATGCTTGGATACGTCACTCTCGGAACCAATCACATGGAACGCGCGCTGCCGTTTTACGACGCGCTGCTGGCGGAGTTCGGCGCCAAACGCAGTTTCAGCAACGACCGCCTGCAATTCTATTCGGGCAAGGGCGGGATGATCGCCATCGGCAAGCCCTACGACGGACAGGCCGCGAGTGTCGGCAACGGCACCATGGTGGCGCTGCCGGCCAGGGACCGCGAAATGGTCGACAAGGTCTATGCCAAGGCCATTTCTCTCGGTGCCGCGGACGAAGGCGCGCCGGGCGAGCGGCTGCCGACCTTTTACGGCGCCTATTTCCGCGACCTCGACGGCAACAAGTTCTGCGTCTTCCACTTCACCGGATGAAGAAACACGGGAATTGGGGAACCGGCCATGAAGGACTTCAGCGGCAAATACGCGGCGATCACCGGCGGCGGCACCGGCATGGGACGCGAACTCGCCATTCAGCTGGTGGCGCAAGGCTGCAACGTGGCGATGTGCGATGTGTCCGCGGCCAACATGGCCGTGACCAGGCGCCTGTGCGCCGAACAGGGCACCCAGGGCACGCGCGTTTCCACCTTCGTCGCGGATGTGTCCGTCGAAGAACAGATGCAAGCCTGGGCAAAGGCACTGCAGCGGGAGCTGGAGACCGATCGCATCCACCTCCTGTTCAACAATGCCGGCATCGGCGGCGGCGGCAGCATCGTCAACGGTGACCGCGCACAATGGGACAAGACGTTCGCCGTTTGCTGGGGCGGCGTGCTGAACGGCGTGCGCACGTTCCTGCCGCTGATGATGAAGGCGGACGAAGCCCACATCGTCAATACCAGCAGCGTGAACGGATTTTGGGCCTCGATCGGGCCGGGACGGCCGCACACCGCTTATTGCGCGGCCAAGTTTGCCGTCAAAGGCTTCAGTGAGGCGCTGATTACCGATCTCGCGATGACCGCGCCGCACGTCAAGGTGTCGGTGGTGATGCCGGGCCACATCGGCACGGAGATCGTGCACAATTCGCGCAAGATCCTCACCGGAAGCGAAACGGAGATCGATGTTCCGGCGGCGCGCAAGATGATTGCTGCGTGGGGCATCGATACGTCGTCGTTGACGGATGAGCAGGTGCGTCAGGCGATCATCGCGCAGGCAGAAGCGTTCCGCGACAATGCGCCGACCTCCGCCGCCGAAGCTGCGAAAATCATTCTCGATGGCGTGAAGGCGGACAAATGGCGCATCCTTGTCGGCCCGGATGCCGAATTCCTCGATGCCAAGGTACGCGCCAACCCTGAAGGCGCCTACACGCCGGAATTCTACAACGAACTCCTCAACCAAACCGGCTGGCGGCTGTAAAGACCGGCCGCGACCAGTCCCCCCATATGGAAACGCCTTGCATCAAGGTCTGCACACTAGAGGCCGTGTCCGGTCTCTGCATCGGATGCGGCCGCACGCTGGATGAGATTGCCCGCTGGGGTTCCCTTTCGGACCATGAACGTCATGCGATCATGTTGAGCCTTCCGGCACGGCTTAGGGAATTACAATCCGGTGAGGCGCGGGATCGCGATGCTCAAAGCGCCTGACAGGGCGCGCGCGGGCAGCTATACCGGCCTGCCCCGCAACGCCCATCAGGAACCCCATGCGCACCGACGAACCCCGCGCCATTAATCTCAAGGATTATCGCGCCCCCGATTTCCGCATCGACACCATCGCGCTTGATTTCGCACTCGATCCGGACGCGACCCGAGTCGCCGCGAAGATGCATGTGAAGCGGACCGGTGCGAAGGACGCGGCTCTCGTGCTGACCGGCGAGAAACTCAAGCTGTTGGGCTTGCGGGTGAACAATGCCGACGTTTCGCTGGCAAATTACAAAGTCGATGATGAGACTCTGACGCTCAGCGGTCTGCCGGACGAATTTACGCTCGATACCCTCACGGAGATCGTGCCGGCGGCCAACACCACGCTCGAAGGCCTCTACGTTTCGAAGGGCATCTTCTGCACGCAATGCGAGGCGGAAGGCTTCCGCCGCATCACCTATTACCTCGATCGGCCGGACAATCTCGCCGTCTTCACCACGCGTATCGAAGCCGACAAGGGGAAATATCCGGTGCTGCTGTCGAACGGCAATTTGATCAAGTCCGGCGATCTCGATGGCGGCCGCCATTTCGCCACCTGGCACGATCCATTCCCCAAACCGTCCTACCTCTTCGCGCTGGTGGCGGGCGATCTCGGCCATATCGAGGACAGGTTCACCACCATGTCCGGCCGCAAGGTGGATTTGCGCATCTATGTCGAGCACGGCAACGAGCCGCGCGCCACCTACGCCATGGATTCGCTCAAGCGCGCCATGAAGTGGGACGAAGAGGCGTACGGCCGCGAATACGATCTGGACATCTTCATGATCGTGGCGGTGAGCGCATTCAATTTCGGCGCCATGGAGAACAAGGGCCTCAACATCTTCAACGACAAGGTGCTGCTGGCTTCGCCGGATACCGCAACCGACGACGACTACGCCCGCATCGAAGGCGTGGTGGCGCACGAATACTTCCACAACTGGACCGGCGACCGCATCACCTGCCGCGACTGGTTCCAGCTGTCGCTGAAGGAAGGCCTCACCGTCTTCCGCGACCAGAATTTCTCCGCCGACATGCGCAGCCGCGGCGTCAAGCGCATCGAGGACGTGAAGGTTCTGCGCATGCGCCAGTTCCAGGAGGATGCCGGACCGCTGGCCCATCCCGTGCAGCCGCAGAGCTACATCACCATCGACAATTTCTACACCGCGACGGTGTACGAGAAGGGCTCGGAAGTCATCGGTATGTTGAACACGCTGGTGGGGCCGGAGGGCTACCGCAAGGCGACCGACCTCTACTTCGCGCGCCATGACGGCCAGGCCGTCACCATCGAAGACTGGGTGAAGTGCTTCGAGGATGCAAACGGCCGCGATCTCTCGCAATTCCGCCTGTGGTATCGCCAGTCCGGCACGCCGACGATCAGGGCGGAAGGCGCCTACGACGCCGTCACGAAGAAGTACGCGCTCACACTGAAACAGTCGCTGCCGTCGACTCCCGGCCAACCCGACAAGAGACCCATGCACATTCCGGTGCGCATGGGATTCGTGGCGAAGAGCGCGCGCGGGATTCCACTGACCCTCGAAGGCGAGAACGCCATCGGGCTGGAGGAGCGTGTGCTCGAGCTGACCGAAGCCGAGCAGCGCTTCGTGTTCGTCGACGTGCCGGAAGAGCCGCTTCTCTCGATCGGCCGCGGATTCTCCGCGCCGGCGCATTTCGAGGTGAAGGCCAGTGCCGCCGATCGCGCGGCGCTGATGGCGCGAGACGCCGACCCGTTCAACCGCTGGGAAGCGGGACAGGCGCTGGCGACCAACGTCCTCATCGAAATGGCGGAGACGGAGCACTCCGGAATCGCGCCGCGCGCCGATGCCATCTATGTCGATGCCATCGGCGAGGTCCTGGCGAAAGCGGAAGCCGATCACGCCTTCGCGGCCGAGATGCTGATGCCGCCATCGGAAGGCGAACTTGCGCTCAAGATGCAGCCGGCCGACCCGGTCGCCATCCACGACGCGCGCAATGCGCTGATCACCGCGATCGCGGCCGCGCATGGCGAAACCTTCCGCACGCTGTATGACAAGCTCGGTCCGGCTGGCACTTTCACGCCGGATGCGGCGTCTGCCGGCCGTCGCCGCCTGCGCAATGTTTGCCTGCGCTATGTGACGGCGGCGGAAACCGAAGACTCGGCGCGCATCGCCGACAGGCATTACCGCTCGGCCACCAACATGACCGACATGATCGCGGGCCTCGCCGCGCTGGTGCGCATGGACAGGCCGGAGCGCGACGCGGCATTTGTGCATTTCCACGATCGCTTCGCCGACAATCCGCTGGTGCTCGACAAATGGATGAGCCTGCAGGCGTCCTCGCCGCTGCCGGAAACCATCGCGACCGTTCGCAAGCTGATGACGCATCCGGCCTACGACATCAAAAATCCCAATCGCGTGCGCGCATTGATCGGCGCCTTCTCGGCCAATCACCTGCGATTCCACGAGGCGGACGGTTCCGGCTATGCGACGGTGGGCGACGTGGTCCGCGCGCTTGATTCGATCAATCCGATGGTCGC
>DATIYG010000053.1:0-5274 GCA_035517755.1 Rhizomicrobium sp.
CGCCTGCTTGGCGCTGCCGCCGGCCGAGTCACCCTCGACGATGAAGATCTCGCACTTGGAGGGATCGCGTTCCTGGCAATCGGCGAGCTTGCCGGGCAGCGACGCGCCGTCGAGCGCGCCCTTGCGGCGCGTCAGTTCGCGCGCCTTGCGGGCGGCTTCGCGCGCGGCGGCTGCTTCCACCACTTTGCCGACGACCATCTTGGCTTCGGGGGGATGCTCCTCGAACCACCGGCCGAGCTGTTCCAGCACCACCCCTTCGACGATCGGACGCACTTCGGAAGAGACCAGCTTGTCTTTCGTCTGCGACGAGAATTTCGGATCTGGCACTTTCACCGACAGTACACAGGTGAGCCCTTCGCGGCAGTCATCGCCAGTCAGCGCGATCTTCTCCTTCTTCTGCAGGCCGGACTCATCGGCATACTTCGTCACCACGCGGGTGAGCGCGGCCCGGAAGCCGGCCAGATGTGTGCCGCCGTCACGCTGCGGAATGTTGTTGGTGAAGCACAGCATGCTCTCGTGGTAGCTGTCATTCCAGGTGAGCGCGGCTTCCACCGTGACGCCTTCGCGCTCGTTTTCGATCATGACCGGCTGAGGGATGAGAGGGGCCTTTGCCCGGTCAAGATAGCGGACGAATTCTGCCAGGCCGCCTTCGTAGTGCAGCTTGACCTCCTTCTTCTCGACGCCGCGCTTGTCGGCGAGAAGGATTGTCACGCCGGAATTGAGGAATGCGAGCTCACGCAGGCGATGTTCGAGGGTGGCGAAGTCGAATTCGGTCTTGGTGAAGGTCACCGGCGAAGGGAGGAACGTCACTTCGGTGCCGCGCTTGTCCTTGACGTCCCCGACAACCTTCAGCGGCGCTTCGGCATCCCCGTTGCGGAAGCGCATGTAATGCTCTTTGCCGTCGCGCCAGATGCGCAGATCGAGATGTTCGCTGAGCGCATTCACCACTGACACGCCGACGCCGTGCAGACCGCCGGAGACCTTGTAGGCGTTCTGCTCGAACTTCCCGCCGGCGTGCAGCTGGGTCATGATCACTTCGGCGGCGGAGACACCTTCGCCTTCGTGGATGCCGGTCGGAATGCCGCGGCCATTGTCGAACACGGTGCAGGATCCGTCGGCGTTCAAGGTCACGTTCACTTCGGTCGCGAAGCCGGCCAGCGCCTCGTCGATGGCATTGTCCACCACCTCGTAGACCATGTGGTGCAGACCGGAACCGTCGTCGGTGTCGCCGATATACATGCCGGGCCGCTTGCGCACGGCATCCAGCCCCTTCAGCACCTTGATGCTGTCGGCGCCGTAATCGCTGGGTTCGGGCATTGCGGATGAAGAAGCCATGTCTCTCACTCTGAAATCGGATTGAGCCGCGAAGCCGCGACCTCGAAATGGTCGGCGCGTGTCTTCAGCGGCGAAAACATCTGGGCATCGGTGCCGGTCATCCAGGCCTGTGCGCCGAGGGCAGTGATCTCGTCGAACAAGGCGGCCCGGCGTTTGGCATCGAGATGTGCCACGATTTCGTCGAGCAGGAGGATGGGCGTGAACCCATCTCCTATATGGGAAAGCTCGGCTGCCTGCGCAAGGACGATGGAGATGAGCAGCGCCTTCTGCTCGCCGGTGGAGCAGTCGTGCGCCTCGGCCCCTTTCCCGGTGTGGCGTACCGCGAGATCGCTGACATGCGGCCCGAAATTGGTGCGGCCGGACTCGGCATCGCGGATGCGGGATGCGGCAAGGCGTTCGCGGAAGAGGGAGGCGGATCGCTCGCCGTTCTCCCGGATCATGTCGTCGGCTTCGCCCTGCATGGCGAGGTCCGCTGCCGGAAACGCGCCGGCTTCGCGGCGCGCCTGTAGCGATGCGTTCAGGCGCGCGACGGCGGCCGCACGCGCGGCGGCAAGGGCTACGCCGTGCTCGGCCATTTGGGCCTCGAGGCCATCGAGCCAGGACGGTTCGCGCGGACCGTACTTCAACAGCCGCGCTCGCTCGCGCATGGCCTGCTCGTAGCGCAGCGCGCATCTGCCGTGACTTGGCGTGAAGCCCAGCGTGAGGCGGTCGAGGAAACGGCGACGTCCGCTGGCGCTTTCGATGAACAGACGGTCCATCGCCGGCGTGAGCCACGCCATCCGCACCAGTTCGCCGAGTTCCGCCGAGCTTTCCGCCGGCGCACCATTGAGCCGGACCTGTCGCGTGGTACCGCTCGTCCCAGCCGACAAGCCCGTGCCGATCTCATAGCTTTCGCCACCGCGCGTGACGGTCGCTGCAACCGCCCACAACGTTGCTGCGTCCGATGCGGGACCCTTGCGCGTGTGCTCGGCCAAGGTCGCGCCGCGCAATCCCTTGCCGGGCGCCAGCATCGACAAGGCGTCGAGGATGTTCGTCTTGCCGGCGCCGTTCGCGCCGGTGAGGACCACGGGCTGTCCGCTGACCGCGAATTCGCAGGCCGCATAGGAACGGAAGTTGGTCAGCGACAGGTGCGTGACGGCCAACGCGTGCTTCGTGGCTCGGCTGTCGCCTCGCACCTCAGCATGACGAACTTCTGCGTCATCCTGAGGTGCGCCGCGCAGCGGCGCCTCGAAGGATGAATGAGCACGATCAACCAAACTCACACCCTCATGGGCATCAGCACATAGAGCGTGCGGTTGTCGTCGGTGTCCTCGATCAGGGTCGGAGAGCCCGCATCGTGCAGCAGGAAGCGGACTTCCTTGCCTTCGATCTGGCTCGTGACGTCGAGGAGGTAGCGCGCGTTGAAGCCGATCTCGAGGCCGGCCGCGTTGTAGGTCGCACCCAGCTCTTCCGTCGCCGTGCCCGAATCCGGATTGACCACCGAAAGCGTGAGCTTGTCTTTGCCGACGTTCAGCTTCACCGCCCGCGTCTTGTCTGCGGAAATCGTGGAGACGCGGTCGACGCTCTGCGAGAACTCCTTGGCATCCAGCGACAGCGCCTTGTCATTGTTCGACGGGATCACGCGCTGGTAATCCGGGAACGTGCCGTCGATCAGTTTCGACGTCAGTTCGATGCCGCCGGTGACAAACTGGATTTTCGTGTCGGACAGCGAAATGTCGATGGCGTCTTCCGTATCGTCCAGCAGGCGGCGCAGTTCGGCGACGGTCTTGCGCGGAACGATGACGCCCGGAATGTCGGACGCACCATCCGGCAGGTCGAGCTCGAAGCGGGCGAGGCGGTGGCCGTCCGTCGCCACTGCGCGGAGCGTCCTCGCCTTTCCTTCCTTCGCCGCGTGGACATAGATTCCGTTCAGATAGAACCGCGTTTCTTCGGTCGAAATCGCAAAGCGCGTCTTGTCGATCAGCCGCTTCAGGTCATCCGCAGGGAGCCGGAATTTGTGCGGCAATGCACCGGCCGCCATCTGCGGGAAGTCCTCCTTGGGCAGACACGCCAGCTCAAACCGCACGCTGCCGGACGAAACCGCCAGCCGCCCGCCTTCGGACGACAACAACTCTGCCTGCACCTGCGCGCCTTCGGGCAGCTTGCGCACGATGTCGTAGAGCATGTGCGCCGGCGCGGTTGCCGCACCGTTGCGCAGAACATCGGCCGTCAAGGATTCCACGATCTCAATATCGAGATCGGTCGCCGTCAGCTTCAATTGCCCTTTCGACGCTTCGATCATGACATTCGACAGAATGGGGATTGTGTTGCGGCGCTCGACCACGCTTTGCACGTGAGAAAGAGCCTTGAGAAAGGCGCCCCGTTCGACAGTAATTTTCATCGGCTTTTGCCCGGCTTGGATTGCATTGAACCTGACGCCGCCCGCGCCCCTCGACGGACGGCTAAAACCCTGTGGCGCTTGAGCTTTTATAGGGGGTGAGACTCAAGCCCCGCAGTATATCAGGCAGCCTCTCCCGTGAACAGGAAAAGCGGCCCGAAAAGGCGGGCATTTCGCCCCGGAATCGGCTCCAATCCGGTCGTCATTAAGGGCAAAAAAAGTCCCGCCACCGGGTTGCGATGGCGGGACGGGGAAGTACCCCGAATATTAGCGGGTGGGGCCGCTAATCCCGGCGCTTCGACAGCAGCTGCTTCAGGAATTCGACTTCCTGTTTGAGCAGCGTGTCGCTCTCGCAAAGCTTGGTGATCTGCCGGCAGGCATGAAGGATGGTGGTGTGGTCGCGGCCGCCGAAGCGCCGGCCGATCTCGGGCAGGGAGCGCATCGTCAGCTCGCGCGAAAGGTACATCGCCACCTGCCTCGGACGGGCCACCCGGCGGGTGCGCTCCTTCGAATGCATGTCGCGCACGTCGAGCTTGTAGAACTCGGCCGTCTTGCGCTGGATGTCCTCGATGGCGACTTTCTTTCCCGGCGCCGTGCGCTGGCTGATGTTCTCGTCGGCAACCTCCAGCGTCACCGGCTTGTGGGTGAGGCTGGCCCAAGTCGCGATCTTGTTGAACACGCCGAGCAGTTCGCGTGGGCTTGCGCCTTCCATATCGGCGACGCGCTCCAGCACCTCGTCCGGAATGACGACATGCGGGCATTCGCGCATCAGCTCTCCGGCGCGGAATTTCAGCATGGCAAGCCGGGTTGCCCGGTCCGGCAGTCCGACCGGAATCACAAGCCCGCCGGCAAGCCGCGAGCGGATGTTCTCGCCCAGTGCCTCGAAACCTTCCGGCGCGCGGTCGGCGGCGATCACGATGGAACGTCGCGAATCCGCGAACGCGTTGATGGTGTGCAGGAATTCGGCGATGGTGGCATTGCTCGCGCAGATGTGCTGCAGGTCGTCGATCAGCAGCAATTCGGCCGCGCGCAGCTCATCCTTGAAGGCCAGCGCTTCCTTGCGATGCAGGGCACCCAGGAACTGGCGCATGAATTCTTCGGCGCCGAGGCACAGCGCGCGGCGTCCGCGCTTGCGGGCTTCCAGAGCCGTTGCGTTCAACAAGTGGCTCTTGCCGTGTCCGAAGCCGCCATGGAGATAGAGCAGGGACGCTTCGTTACGATCGTTCTCTGCAAAGGAACGAGCGGCCTTGGCGGCAAACTCGTTCGTCGGGCCCATCACGAAGGTGTCGAACGACTGGGTGGGATGCAGCACGCGGTTCCACAGATTGCCGGCGCCGGCCATGATCGGCTTCGGCGCAATCGGGAACGCTGTGACCATGGCGGCAGGAGCGGGCCGTGTCTCGCGCTCGGCCTGAAGACCTCCGCCGACACGCGGCGGAGCCAGCACGATCGAGATGGAGCGGGGCGAGCCGCCTTCGGCTTTCAGCGCGCGCTCGATGCGGGTGGCGTAGTGGTTGGCGACCCAGCTTCTGACCAGCGGCTTCGGCGCGCCGATCTTCACC
>DATIYG010000054.1:0-2348 GCA_035517755.1 Rhizomicrobium sp.
AAAGGGTCCGGTCTTTTACATCAGCGGTCGGCACTCGCCGAGGAGATCTGAAGCTCGTTCGCACGGCGCTCGACGCACGCCGAGTCGTCGCCATCGACGAACTGCCGTTTCATTTGAACGATCCGGAAATCCACTTCAAAGGAGGAAGAAATCATGACACCATCGACGGCTACTCAGCAAAGCGGATTACGGGACTCTGGCGAGACCGCCATCCGCCCGTTCAACGTGAACGTTCCGGAGGCCGAACTCAGTGAATTGAGACGGCGCATCCTCGCGACGAGATGGCCTGAACGAGAGACGGTTACCGATGCGACTCAGGGCGTACAGCTCGCGACTATGCAGGCGCTGGCGCGCTATTGGGCGGCCGAATATGACTGGCGCAAGATTGAGGCCAGACTGAGTGCCCTGCCTCAGTTCATCACCGAGATCGACGGGCTCGACATCCATTTCATCCACGTCCGGTCGAAGCATAAGGATGCGCTGCCGCTGATTGTGACGCACGGATGGCCCGGCTCGATCACCGAACAGATGAAAATTATCGATCCGCTGACTAATCCGACCGCACACGGCGGAAAGGCATCCGATGCGTTCGACATCGTCGTTCCCTCGATGCCAGGCTACGGCTTTTCCGGTCGGCCGACCACTGTAATGCGTCACAATCCTCTCCCTTGATTTCGTCACGCTAATTCCCGCCTGGTGCTTCAGGTTTGATGCCGCTTGTCGGGAACCATTCGTGGCGGCCTCTCCGATATTGGGATAGGGATACTCGCGTGTGTAGGCAAAAACGGGTATCCCACGCCACCGCGAACGACGCGTAATACACAGAGCGCGCGCGGCGGGGGGAATCAGTCGATCAGATGAGGGCGGGGCGCGCGGGAAAATAGAGCGGCACAGTGGAGGGTGCGACGCAGATAGTCCTCAGGGTCGGCATGGCGGCGCGGGAAGCCGGGGCTGCCATGGCGCAGCACGGCGGCGACCAGGGCGGGGTCTGTGCCGCCTATGAGGAGTTCGCGTGCGACCCATCGATCAGCGATGCTCCAGTCTGGGACGGGATAGTGCTCCCGGATGCGTAGCCGATTCAGAGCTTCGCCATACAAGGCTGCGAGTGCGGCGGGATTGAGCCCGCTGGTCGAGAGCGAGACGGCAGCGGCGTACTGTGCAAGCGTGGCCCTGACCGGCGGGGGGTGCGTAGTGTGCCCGGCGAGTTCGACGGCAGCCAGTTCGAGCAACGCGGCTCCACTACCGGCCAGACAGGCGCGGGCATGGATCAGTTTCACCCAAGGAGCCAGACCGTCAGCTTGGCGCCGTTCTGGTTTTCGGTTGGTGAATCCGGCCAGTCTTCCGAGATGCCGCCAATCGGCGCTGGCGCGATCTGCCGCATACATCTGCGCCAACCGTTTGGCGACACGCGTGGCGAGTGCGGGAAGAAGGGGCTCGGGACTCGCGCGAATCCAGGCCTGCCATCGCCCGGGACTGGTCGCAACCACCACGCACGGCTCATGACCCTGTGCCCGAAGACGGGCAAGAATGCCGGGAACGGGATCATCGAGATCCAGCAGAATGTAACCGGCATTGAGGTTGCTGCCAGCGTACGGCCGAAAGTACACGTCGTAGCCTTCGCGATTGCGGATGCGCAAGAAGCCCACCGCGGCGGGGTCCGAGAGCTGGCATCCGGTCCACTGCCGCACGCCGGGATAAGGTTTGCGAGAGCCGCTGTGAATCAAGCGCACCTCATACTGGCGGCACGGCATCGCCACGAGTTGGCGGCGTAAGGCGGCCAGACTCACTGCCAGTCCGCGATCCTCACGCATGACTACCACGGCAAGCGGTATTGGCCGTTGTCCTGCACGATGCCGCCTTGCCGGCAGGCCTCGGTGATGGCCAGTTGCGCGGTGCGCTTGGAGCAATCGTTGAGTTGCATGATCTGATCGCGGAGTTGGTTATGACGAGCCTGCTTCCCCATGGCGGCGAGGGTCTGGGTCACATCCTCGGGTTCCACCTTTCGGCGCGGGCGAGACTGGGAAGGAGCCATGCCGGCTGCCGAGAACCATAGCGAGTGCGGTTCCAGTTGGAGCAGTCGCGGCGCCAACGCCGCGGCATAGCGAAACTGAAAGCGCAACTCGACGGCGGTCAGATTGGCCGAAGGGCGCGCCAGCAACAGGTAACTGTCGCCGACGGCGTGCAGCGCCGAAGAGCCGCGAAAGGCGCGGCCAATCTCGTCGCGGCCGATGGACTTGCGCACATGGTGCACCACGATCAGAGCGGCTTTCGAGGCATCGCGCAGCCGCAACAGGCTTTGGCACAGTGCGGCCATCGAGCGCGTGTCGTTCTCATCCTGATCGTGGGTG
>DATIYG010000055.1:0-5535 GCA_035517755.1 Rhizomicrobium sp.
AGAAATGCGGCGCGCGCCGCCCGATAGTCCGCCGGAAAGTGCTGTTCAGGCTTCATCCCACAGACACTAACGCAAAACCGGGCGAAAGGCGCCGTCCCAGGTGGCGCCCGGCGGATGTTTTTCGTACCAGTCGATGCGCGCCAGATGCAGGTCGTAAAGCCGCTGGCTTGCCCCGGAGAGCTTGCGGCACTGCTCGATCAGGAGGCGCGCCTTCCGCCATTGCTGCGTGCGGATGGAATTGAAGATGTGTTCGTGGAAGGTGGATAGCGCACGGAACTTCGGCGAGGCCCGCACCAGCGGATTGCCGAGCATTGCATAAAGTTTTATCGGCTGGTCCTCCGCGCCCGCCGCAATGTAATCGACTTCGAGAAAAGCGAAACCTCGCTCGGCCGCCTTGCGCGTATCTTCACTAACGACGATGGCAGGACCGTATTGCACCGAAAGGTCGCGAATGCGCTCGGCGACGATGGCGCAATCGCCCGAGACGGAATAGGCGTTGCGGCCGTTTGCAAACCCGCCAGCGATGGCAGGTCCAGTGGAAATGCCGATTCCGATTTCGATCGACTCGAAAGCCGTTCCGTCCGTGCGTCGCTCGCGCGACAATTCCTCGTTGACGCGGGCAAGCGTCAGACTCATGCGGTTGGCTGCTTCGCAGGCATGAATGGCATGTTCCGGATCATCAAGCGGCGCGTTCCAGAATGCTGCGAACCGTTCGCCCGAGAAATATGCAACCGTGCCGCCGCTTTGCACTGCGGCATCGAGCAATGGCGACATCGTCCGGCTCATCAGCCGGGTGAAGCCAACCGCGTCGCCGGCGAAGGACTCGAGCAGCCGCGCGTACCCGCGGAGGGTGCAGGACAGATAACTGATCGTCCGCGTTTCGCCGTCCATCTTGAGAAGCGACGGCGTGCGCGCGATCTGCTCGAGCGCGGGCAATGGCAATGCGTCGGCGAAAGAGCGTTGCAGTTCGGCGCGGGCGTGCGTGATCTGTGCAGCGCGCGTCGCCAGTCCGCCAAGGAAGGCGGCGGCGATGGCGATTGACGGATTCATGGAGTCGATCAGCAGGCGTGCGTTGGCGAACAAAAACCAGGTGGAGGCTTGCGCGCCCAGAATCGCAACGATGGCCAGTACGGCCGCCCATAGAACGCCGGCCCGCGCGAAAAGGACGACAAGCCCGGCACCGGCGACGGCCAGGAAGAGCAGTTCGGCAACGAGATTGGAGGCATCCTTGAGCGAGTTGCCGAGCAGGATGTTTTCCATCGCTTCGGCACGCACCTCGCCTTCGGGACGCATTCCGGACGGCGTGAGCGCACGGGCCGCGGGCGGCGAGATGTAGACGATGGCATTCTTCAGGACGCCTGGCTCAAGCGCGCCTTCGTCCAGATCGAACGCCGATACCAGCCGTTGATCGTCCGGGCCGGAATAATAGATGGCGAGCGTGCCGTCGCTTCGGATGGGAATTTCGATGGAGCCGGCTTCCGCGCTGGTCATGCGGGAGCCGAACCATCCATTGTCGTCGGCGCGAATGGTGACGGCGGACTTTGCACTGACCAGGCGGATGGCTTCCGCCTCAAGAGAAGGAACTGCCGTGTCCTTCAGGCGAAACACGACCGGCAACGATCGCAAATGACCGTCGCTGTCGGGTTCGAGATTGAGCGCGCCGATACCGGCACTCTTCGCTTCGAAAATCGGAAGCGCTGAATCAACATCCTGGAACTGGCGCGCGCCGCGCAGTGCATCGGTTGCTCCATCGGCGTCAAAGGTCGCCTTGAGTTGCGGCGGGTTGCCGATTTCTCCCAGGGTAAAGCCGGTCACGGCCTTGATGCCGCCAAGACTCGTTGCAAACAGCGTGTCCGGCGAGGGAAGTTTCGCAATCTGAGCAGCGCCGTCTTTGCCGAACAGGCCCGCAAGATGCTCCGGTGTGTTCGGATCCGGTGCGTCGAGCGGGAAGTCGTAAATGACGATGCTCGCGCCGGCCGCCTTCATTTCGTCCGTGAGCTTTGCGAGAACCGCACGCGACCACGGCCACGGTCCGAACCGCTCGATTGAGGCGCGGTCGATGGTGAGAACGCGAACCGCGTAGTTGCTCTTCGCGGCCGTATCCTCGTATTCCCGCGGCTTCCAGCGCTGATAGGTGTCGTACTGGACGCCGCGAAGGTGCGTGGCAAGGCCGCCGGGATCGCCCAGTAGAACGATCGCGAAGACCACCAGAATGGCGAGCGGAATCGCCCAGACTGTCGCTGTTTTTGCCGGTATTTGCATGCGCCCGCTTCGCGTTGGGCGCGCATCCTATCATTTTGATTGGGTTGGCAAAGGCGGATCGTCTGGCGAACCTTAACGCGGCTGGCGGGAAAACGCGGCCGTGATCGGGTGCACTGCAAGCGAGACTGCAAACAGGGCAGCCGCGGCAAGAACGATTGACGGCCCCGCTGGCGCATTGGTGATCCACGCAAGCTCGATCCCAAGCGGCGCTGATGCAGCGCCAAGAATGGCGGACAGGACTGCCATCGCTTCCGGCGTCCGGGAAAAGGTTCTGGCCGCCGCAGGCGGAATGAGGATCAACGCCACGATCAGCAGAGCACCAACGATTTTGAGCCCGAACGCGACCAGGATCGCAACCAGCACAAGGAAGGCAGTATCGGCGAGGCGATGGTGCGTCCCCTCTGCGACGGCGATCTCGCGGTTGATGCTGAGCGCAATCAGCGGCCGCCACAGCACGGCGATTGCTATCAGCAAGCCGGCGCTGGCGGCGGCGATCCATACGATTTCCGTGGTGGAAAGCGCCAGAACATCACCGAACAGATAGCCCAGAAGATCGGCACGCACGGTGTCCATCGTTGCCAGCAGGACGAAGCCGAGCGCCAGTCCGACATGGCCGACAATGCCGATGATCGTGCCGGAAGGGATGAGCCCGCGGGCGCCTTCACTTGCCTTCGCCATGACCAGTGCCGACAGGATCGCCAGCACCACAACGCCGACAATCGGCGAAATTCCAAGCAGGATTCCCGCCGCAACGCCGGTCAATCCCAGATGCGCAACCGACTCGCCCAGATAAGCCATGCGCCGCCACAGCACGATGCATCCGATCGGTCCCGCTGCCGCGCCGAGCAGACCGGCGCCGACAATCGCACGGAGCAGAAAGTCATCCATGGCTGTGGCCGGAGACGTCGTGGCTATGGTTGTGAACGTGGGTGTAAACCGCAAGCTCGCGCGCTGCGCGGTCGCCGAATTGGCGTGCGAATTCCGGGCTTCGGATGACGGCCTCCGGCGTCCCTTCGCAGCAGATGTGGCGGTTCAGGCAGATCACGCGGGTCGCCTCTGCCATCACGATGTGCAGATCGTGACTGACAAGCAGCACGCCGCAGCCCAGTTCATCGCGCAGTTCCGCGATCAGGTGGTACAGCGCGGCCTCGCCCTGCACGTCTACGCCAGCAAGTGGTTCGTCGAGGATCAACAGATCGGGTTTGCGCGCCACCGCGCGCGCCAGCAACACGCGAGCCATTTCGCCGCCCGACAATGTCGCGACCTGCGCCTCCGCCAACTGGGCGATTCCGATTCGGGCGAGCGCAGCGTCGGCGTCCGATTGGCTTGCGCCGCCCAACCGCATCAGCCGGCGGACCGTGAGGGGAAGACTGGGATCCCGCGCGAAGATCTGCGGGACGTACCCGATGCGCAGCCCGGGCCGTTTCGTGATGCTACCCCGGCTCGGAATCAGCCCCTGGAGGGCCCGCAAGAGGGTCGTCTTCCCCGAGCCGTTCGGGCCGATCAGAACGACAATTTCACCTTTGCTGACAGACAGATGGACATCCTCGATGATCGAGCGGCCGCCCGCGAAAACGGTCAAATGATCAGCCCGGATGAGGCACAGGTCCGGATGGAGCGGGATGTTCATCGCGCCGCACCTATACCTGCTGTTCAGAAAAACCAAACAAAGCATTCAAAAAATATGACGGAGGCGTCATTTTAATTGCCGTCGGCCTCGCAGAGGCGTATTTTGGCGTGCCGCTGATTGGAGCCAGCCTCATGGAAAACATCACCAAGGATCCGGCCTACAACGCCGTCGATCCGCACGATTTCCCCGCGATGCTGGATGTCGATCGTTATGGGCAGCGCTCGACGGCGTTCGACAAGATCATCTCGGCCACACACGATCATTTCTGGGACCCGCTCGATGCGAAATACATTGACTTCAACCAGCCCTTCGACATGGAGAGCGAGTATCTCATCAATCCCGGCCTCAACAGCGATCTGAAGACGGCGATCGGCGACAAGCTCGACGAGAGGGGCAAGATCAAGCTCGTCAATCTCGACATGTCGTGGACCATGTCGTCCATTCTGCACGGTGAGCAGGGGGCGCTGTCGCTGTCGGCGTCGCTGTGCCACATCCTGCGAGATCCCGGCGCCCAGGAATACGCGGCGAATCAGACGCGCGAGGAAGCACGCCACGTCACGGCCTTCACGAAATACATTCAGGCGCGCTGGAAGAAGCCGGTGCAGGTTGGTCCGGCGCTCGGCGATCTTTTGAACGACATCGTGGCCTCGCCGCTGGTTTGGAAGAAGATCGTCGGCATGCAGATGCTGATCGAAGGTCTCGCCATGGGCGCATTCGCCTCGCTGTGGAAAGAGGCGCGCGACCCGCTGCTGCGCCAGACGTGTCAGCTGGTCATGACGGACGAAGCCTTCCATCACAAATTCGGAAAGATTTGGGCCGACCGCACAATCCCCCATCTGTCCAAGCAGGAACATGAACTGATCGAGGATTGGGCGGCACAGGTGTTCCAGGTGCTGCTGTTCAATCTCGGCTCGCCCGATCAGAAGAAATGGGTCTATCGCGAGCTTGGTCTCGATCCGGACTGGTGCCAGGCCGCGTTCATGGAAGCCTTGACCGATGCCGGCATCCGCGAGGAATTGCAGGAATCGACCAACATCTTCCGCGTGCTTATCAAGACGCTGCTGAAGGCCGGCATCATCACCGACCGCACCCGCGGCGTGTACGCAGCCTATGTTGACATGCACGAGCTTTATGCCGAAGGCGACCGCATGGTCGGAGACGATATCGCGGAAGAGGGCATCAAGTATCTGCTCGCGCTGAACGGCGGCAAGGCGAATTTCCCTTCGCTCCTGGCGGCGGAATAGCCAATGGCGCGCAAGCGCAAGGGCGATGGGCAGACGGCCCTCGTCACCGGCGCATCCGGCGGCATCGGCGTCGATCTTGCGGAGTGTTTCGCAAGGGACGGCTACGATGTCATTCTGGTCGCGCGTTCCCAAAGTGCGCTCAATGACGTCGCGGCAAAACTGTCCGAGAAATACAAAGTGCTGGCGACGCCGATCGTTGTCGATCTGGGTGCCATTGGAGCGGGAAAAAAGCTGGCGGGTGAGATAGCCGCGCGCAACCTATCCGTCGATGTCCTCGTGAACAACGCCGGTTACGGCACGGCCGGAGCGTTTGCCGGATCGGACGAAGCAGATCAGCTCGGCATGGTGGACCTGAATGTGCGTGCACTCGTCGAACTGACGCACATCTACTGGCCGCGG
>DATIYG010000056.1:0-11333 GCA_035517755.1 Rhizomicrobium sp.
CACGGCGCCGATGGGCTCGCGCAGGTAGGCCCGATGCGCGATCTCGAGCTGGAACGCATTCACGCCGTCCATCGGTTGGCCATAGTGGCGCGTGGTCCAGCCGCCCTTGAAGCGGCCGTTGAACACGTAGCCGAATTCCGAATCGATCAGGATGTTGTCGGCCATCCTGCTGTAGGCCGCTTCGCAGGCCTGGCCGGAGTTGGTGCCGATGTTGAGCTGCGGCAGCTCGCCTTCGAACAGCCGCGGGATGCGCGAGCGGATGGAATGTGCGTCGAACAGGATGACGCGGTCGTGCCGCATCTTCAGCCGTGCAATCTCGTCCGCAATCGCGGCGTGATAGGGATCGAAATAGCGCGCGCGGCGCCCGGCGATTTCGGATTCGTCCGGCACAGCACCATCGCGGTACAGCGCCTCGCCGTCGAAGGTTGTGGTGGGACAAAGCTCGGTCGTCGCCTGGCCCGGATAGAGCGAAGCGCCGG
The DNA here is from genome assembly GCA_035517755.1 of Rhizomicrobium sp. Lineage (GTDB taxonomy): Bacteria > Pseudomonadota > Alphaproteobacteria > Micropepsales > Micropepsaceae > Rhizomicrobium. The sequence continues at coordinate 480 of DATIYG010000056.1, forward strand.
ATGGATCGCGATTGCAGTCGATCACCGTGCGGGAGATCGCCGTGCGGATGATGGTTGCGTCGAGCGCCACGGCAAAATCGTAGAGCTTCTCAATGTGCCAGTCGGCATCCTTGCGGGCGAGCCACAGTGAAACGAGTCGGGACCTGATCTCCGACGGAATATCGATGCCGGTGTGCGGCATGGAGACGATGAGGGGCGCCTCGCCGTGCTGGATGTGCAGCCAGTCAGGCATCCGCGCCTCCCAGCACGCGCCGGTGCAGCGGATTGAATCCCATGCGGTACACCAGTTCCGCCGGCTCGGCGATGTTCCAGATGGCGAGATCGCAACGCTTGCCCGCTTCGAGCGTGCCGATGTCGTCGCGGCCCAGCGCGAGCGCCGCGTTGGCCGTCACACCGGCCAAGCATTCTTCCACAGTGAGGCGAAAACAGGTCGCGGCCATGTTCATGCACAGCAGAATGGAGGTGAGCGGCGAGGTGCCGGGATTGCAATCGGTGGCGATGGCAATCGGCACCTTGTGCTTGCGCAGAAGATCGACCGGCGGCTGTTTCGTCTCGCGCAGGAAGTAGAAGGCACCCGGTAGAAGCACGGCGGCGGTTCCGGCTTGCGCCAGTGCTTTGATCCCGGCTTCATCCGTGTGCTCGAGATGATCCGCCGAGACGGCTCCGCAGCGCGCCGCCAGGGCCGCGCCACCACTATTGCTCAATTGATCGGCGTGAAGCTTGACGTTCAATCCCAGCCGTGCCGCTTCGACGAACACGCGTTCCGTTTGTTCCGGCGAAAACGCGATGCCTTCGCAGAACGCATCCACGGCATCCGCCATCGGCTGGATGGTCGAGATCATCTCGCACACGCGGTCGATGTAGGCGTCTTTGTCGGTTTCGCCCGGCGGCAACGCGTGCGCGCCAAGGAACGTTGTGCTGATGTTCACGCGATCGCCCAACGCGCGGGCTGCACGCAGCATCTTGATTTCGTCTTCCAGCGAAAGCCCATAGCCGGACTTGATTTCGATGGTTGTCACACCCTCGGCGATCAGGGCGTCGCGGCGCGGCCGCGATTGCTCGATCAGTTCTTGCAGCGTGGCGGCGCGCGTGGCCTTCACGGTGGAGAGAATGCCGCCGCCCGCGCGCGCGATTTCCTCGTAGCTGGCGCCGCTGAGCCGCATTTCGAACTCGTGGGCGCGGTTGCCCGCGTAAACCAGATGCGTGTGGCAGTCGATCAGGCCGGGCGTGATCCAGCGGCCCTCGCAATCGATTCGCTCCGCATTGGTGAAATCGGGCGCGTCTTTTGCGGGTCCCGCAAAAGCGATCCGCTCGCCATACGCAGCAATGAGGCCGTCGCCGGTCGGATCGGGTGTCAAGAGCCGTGCATTGTGCCAGACGCGCATGCTGGCATATGTAAGCCATGGCTCTGTGGTTCGGAACAGCGCTTTTGCCGGATGGCTGGGCATCGAGTGTCCGCCTGACCGTTGCCGACGGCCGCTTCGCGCGCATCGAATCGGGTGCGACGGCGCAGCCCGATGACGAGCGCCACGCAATCGCCATTCCGGGTCTGTGCAACGTTCACAGTCACGGCTTCCAGCGCGGCATGGCGGGGCTTGCGGAAGTGCGCGGTCCCGCCGGCGACAATTTCTGGACGTGGCGCGAAGTGATGTACCGCTTCCTCGATCGCCTGACACCAGATCAGGTCGAGGCGATCACGGCGCTCGCCTATGTCGAGATGCTGGAACACGGATTCACCCGCGTCGGCGAATTCCATTATCTGCACAACGATCCGTCCGGCGCGCCATACGCCAACATCGGCGAATTGACCGAGCGCATCGTGGCGGCCGCTTCGGAAACCGGAATTGGCCTCACCTTGCTGCCGGTTTTCTATGCCCATTCCAACTTCGGCGGCGCGCCGCCATCGCACGGACAGCGCCGGTTCATCAACACGGTCGACGGATTTGCGAGACTGGTCGAGGCGGGGCGCAAGGCAATCGGCAGTCTACCGGATGCCAAGCTTGGCGTGGCGCCGCACTCTCTGCGCGCTGTGACACCTGACGAACTCGCTGAGATTGTGCCGCTGGCGAGTGGTGGCCCCATCCACATTCACGCGGCTGAACAGACGAAAGAAGTGGATGATTGCGTTGCGTGGTCTGGCGCGCGGCCCGTGCAATGGCTGCTCGATCACGCGAACATCGATTCGCGCTGGTGCCTCGTGCACACGACGCATGTGACACGCGACGAAACATCACGCCTCGCGCAGAGCGGGGCTGTCGCCGGCCTGTGTCCGATCACCGAAGCGAATCTGGGCGACGGCATCTTTCCGGCCCGCGAATACATGCTGGAAGGTGGACGCATCGGATTTGGAACCGACTCCAACATCCTGATCGACGCGCCCGGTGAATTGCGTGCACTCGAGTATGCGCAACGGCTGTCCGAACGCGCCCGCAACGTGCTCGCCGCGGTGGAGGGCCGTTCCACGGGACGCACGCTCTTCGACTCGGCGCTGGCCGGCGGGGCACTGGCGCTGGGTCAATCCAAATCCGGAATTTGCGTTGGAGGCCAAGCAGATATCGTTTCGTTCGAACCGGCCGATCCCGCCTATGCCAGCCGCAGTGGCGATGCCCTTCTCGACGCCTGGATTTTCGCGGGCGGCAGGATCGATTGTGTCTGGCGGGCCGGTTCCAAGGTTGTTCACAACGGACGCCACATCCGGCGCGATTCGATTGCGACCCGCTATCGCCGCGCGCTCGAATCCGTGCTGGAATAAGAATCGGGATGAGAAACCGGCCGCTCGCGAAGCCTGACGAATCGCTCGCTAGCCTGCGCGTGGAGCGGCGGCAGAATCTGCTTCGCCTCGTCGCCACCGGCGAATGGAACATTGGACAGGCCCCGCGCCTGGACGCCCTTCTCCGCAAGATCGATTTCGGCGACGTCCGCGAGGCGGAAATCGACGCCAATGGAATCACCGACGTCGACAGCGTCGGCGCCTGGCTTCTCCTGCGCAGCAAGCGCGAGCTGGAAGCGGCGGGCGTCAAGGTTCGCAACTTCAGCTTCCCGCAGCAGTATCAGCCGCTCATCACCGTCATGGAGGAGGAGCACGACGCGCCTCCCGTCAAGCACGCGCCGCATCCCGTCGGGCTTGTGTATTTTCTCGAACGCGTCGGCCGCGGCACCATGCATGCGCTGGCGCAGGGCTACGAGATGCTCGGGTTTCTCGGCCGCGTTACGATCGAGACCATTGAAGCCATTCTGGCGCCGCGCCGCGAGCTGCCGGTGCCGGCCTTCGTCCGCCAGATCGACGAGACCGGTGTCACGGCGCTGCCGATCGTGGGGCTTCTCGCCTTCCTGATTGGCGTCGTTCTCGCCTACCAGGGCGCCGACCAGTTGCGCCGGTTCGGCGCGGAGATCTTCACGGTCGACCTTCTGGGCGTCGGTTTCCTGCGCGAGCTTGGCGGTCTCGTCACCGCCATCATCGTCGCCGGGCGATCGGGTTCTGCCTTCACCGCCACCATCGGCACCATGCGCGTCAATGAGGAAGTCGACGCCATGGAAACGATGGGTCTGAACATCCCCGAAATCCTCGTGATTCCCCGCGTGCTTGGGCTCGTTATCGCCTTGCCGCTGCTCACCTTCTTTGCCGATGTCGTCGGCCTCGTGGGTGGTGCGGTGATGTGCTATTTCGATCTCGGCATCACGGTGCCGGAATTCCTACGCGAATTGCAGCAGGCGATCACCATCAAGACGCTGCTCGTCGGATTGATCAAGGCGCCCGTGTTCGCGTTCATCATTGCACTCGTCGGATGCTTCGAAGGGCTGAAGGTGGAGCGCAACGCCGAAAGCGTCGGCAAGCTGACGACGCGGTCGGTGGTCGAGGCCATCTTCCTGATCATTGCGTTCGATGCCGGCTTCTCCATCTTTTTCTCGATCCTCGGCATATGACGAATGCGGCGCACCCCGGCGATGTTGCTATCCGGATCCGCGGACTGGTAAACGCATTCAACGGCAAGGTCATCCACGATCACCTCGATCTCGATGTCATGCGCGGCGAAGTTCTCGGCGTGGTCGGCGGATCGGGCACCGGCAAGTCGGTCCTGCTGCGTTCGATCATCGGACTGAATCATCCCGTGTCGGGAAGTATCAATGTGCTGGGCGTCGAAACGGCGGATGTTACGGCGGAGGACCTCAAGGGTCTGCAGCTGCGCTGGGGCGTGCTGTTCCAGGGTGGTGCGCTGTTCAGTTCGCAGACCGTCGCCCAGAACATCCAGGTGCCGCTGCGCCGCTACACCCACATGTCGCAGGAGCTGATGGACGAGATTGCGGCCATGAAGCTCTCGCTGGTGGGCCTGCCGGAAGATGCCGCGGGAAAGTATCCGTCCGAACTTTCGGGCGGCATGGTGAAGCGCGCCGGCCTCGCCCGGGCGCTGGCGCTGGATCCCGAATTGCTGTTTCTCGACGAGCCGACGTCCGGCCTAGATCCGATTTCGGCGAATCAGTTCGACGAGCTCGTTCGCAGCCTGCAGCAAAGCCTTGGCCTGACGGTGTTCATGGTCACCCACGACATCGACAGTCTGCGGGCCATCACCGACCGAATCGCGGTTCTCGTGAACAAGAAGATTAAGGTGGGAACGATCCAAACCCTGGTGCATGATTCCGATCCTTGGATTCACGAATATTTCTCAGGCGCCCGGGGCAGGGCTGCGCTCGCGCAGAGTTGAGGAGAAACACGATGGAGACCAAAGCCAATTACGTCGCTGTCGGCATCTTCGTGATGGCGCTGGTGCTGGGTCTTGTGGTGGCGCTGCTGTGGCTGACCGGCGCGCAATATGCGCAGGAATACGCCTACTATCAGACCTATTTTTCCGGTTCGGTTTCCGGCCTGGGGAGCGGCACCAGCGTCCGCTACAACGGCATCGAAGTCGGTCGCGTCAGCAAGCTGAATTTCGATCCCAACAATCCGAAGATGGTCCAGGTGGTCATGCAGATCGATCCGAAACTGCAGATCCATTCCGATTCGGTCGCCTCCATCGCAAGCCAGGGCCTGACGGGCGGTTCCTTCGTCGAGATCGACGGCGGCTCGAAGAGCGCGCCGATCCTCAAGCCGCAATATTGGGGCGACATACCCAAGATTCGCTCGAAACCCTCGACCTTGCAGCAGATCGAACAAACGGCACCCGAGCTGATCGCCAAGCTCAACCGCGCGGCCGACAAACTGAACGTCGCCCTGACGGGCGTGAACGATGTGCTCAATCCAAAGAACCGTGCCGCTATTTCCGGCATCCTTGTCAGCCTTGACAAGACGACGGGTGTGCTCGCTGCACGTTCGACGGATATTGACAATACGCTGCGCAATTTCAGCAGCGCTTCCGACAAGATCAATGTGGATCTTTCGGATTTGCGCACGACGCTTGGCGATGCGGATAAGGCGGTGCTTTCAATCGGCAGCGCCGCGAAAACGCTCGATACGACGATTTCAACCGCGCAGGTCGGTCAGCTGACTTCGGATCTGCGCGGCTTGGTGCGCAATCTCAATCGTCTTTCCAACCAGCTTGAACGAGAGCCGACCCGCCTCCTTTTTGGCGACCGGCGTGAGGGGTACACACCGAAATGATCGACAAACGCAATCTGCCGGCGCTCAGCCGGCGCGGTCTTTTGGTCGGCGCTGGATCCATGGCGCTCGCGGCCTGCAGCGGCAACATCATCGGGCCGCCGCCCGCTTCGCAGATCTACGTCCTGCATCCGGATTTTCACCCGCTTCCGGATGCGCCGATGGCCGACTGGCAGTTGGTGATCGCCGATCCGATTGCGCCGCAAAGTCTCGACCGCGAGCGCATCGCGCTGATCCGGGCGCCCAATGCGATGGACTACTACGCCAATGCGCAGTGGAACGATCGCGCGCCGGAGTTGCTGCAGGGCCTGCTCGTGGAGGCCTTCGAGAAAAGCGGCCGCATCAAGGCCGTTGGCCGCGATGTGCAGGATTTGGCGGGCAACTACATCCTCGAACTGGAAGTCCGCAATTTCGAAGCGTACTACGCCGTTCCGGATGCCGCGCCGAAGATCCGCGTCAATCTCACCGCGACCCTGATGGGCTCTCTGAGACATGACGTGATCGCGACCATGGACTTTGCGCACGAAGTCCAGGCTGATGGGAACAATCTCTGGAGCGTCACGGCAGCCTTCACGCAGGCGACCGGAGCGGCGATTTCCGAGATCGTGAACTGGACGCTGCACCTGCCGGTTTCCACGGCCGACTCAGGCGCAGCCTCGCTGGCGGATGTGCCCTCGCCCCAGCCGCATTCGCGCCGGCATCGCCACCACCACCACTAGGGCCGCCGCTACCACTAGGACCTTAGCGACATAGTCCTATGTTGCCCGGCCGGCATTGGCTGTGGCGCTGGAAAACGCCGCACCGGGATCGCGGTTCCGGTCGAAATGCGCGCGGAACCTATTGAAACAAATGGTGCCGCTGGCCGTTTCCTAGGTCTCTGGCCACGGATGGACGGCGGGCGTCTGTGGCGTCGCCAGGGTTGTGTCTTCAAATCGAGTGGATGGTCCCATGTCGCGTTTACCCGCTATTGATCCTGAAGTGCCCAATCAGGCCGATCTCCTGGTTCGCCGATTTTCGCAATATGCGGATCTGTCGCCAGAAGAGATTTCGCTGTTGCGTGGATTGGCCGAATCCCCTGAGCGGCTGCCGGCTGGCGCGGAACTGGTCGCCGAAGGTCAGAAGCTGAATTCTCCGAAACTCCTGTTGGCGGGATGGGGTTGCAGACAGCGCTTCCTTTCGGACGGGCGTCGGCAGATTTTCGATTTCATTCTGCCAGGAGACATCTTCGGACTTTGCTACCGCCCGGAGGCGGTCGCCCTGTGCAACGCCGTCACGCTGACGCGCGCGGTGATCTCGAATGCGGCGGGCCTGGCGGATGCCGTTCAGAATCACGGCGAAGCCTACTCCGGCATCGCCTCGGCCAGCCTCATGGCGGCCAGCATGGATGAGGCCTATCTGCTCAATCAAATGGTCCGTATCGGCCGCCAGACCGCATACGAGCGGGTGGCGCATCTTATTCTCGAATTGAATTACCGGCTCAGCATCGTCGGGCTAACCAACAACGGCTCGATCCCGCTGCCCTTGACGCAGGAGATGATTGCCGACGCCCTGGGCCTCAGCATCGTGCATCTCAACCGCACACTGCAGCAGCTGCGGCGCGACGGATTACTGGAAGTGAAGGGTGGGGTTGCGCGCCTGATCGACATTCCGCGACTGCGCTCAATCGCCGACTATCACGATCCGAAGGTGGCTGCGCGGCGGGCGGAAGAAGCGCGACCGCAGGCCCATCTATCCGTGTAGAGACCGGCGCAACGACGCGGGAACGGCTCGCCACTGGCGGGTTGAGCGCGGCGATGCCTCTTGCTTCTACCCGTTGCGAGCTGAATAGGCTTCCTGCCTGAAGTCGCGCCGTGAGACCAGTGCAAGCGCCAGAAGGCTGAGCAGGAAGATCGCGCCGAGCAGAAACCAGGCCTCGTTGAATGATTGCGTCAGCGCGGCCCGCTGCACCATCGGCGCGATCATATGCTTGACCGTGTCGCTCGCCGGCCCCATCGCGGTGCCGTGAAACATCGCGGTGGGCAGTCCCACGGTGCGTGCCGCGTCCGTATCGCCCGCCTGCAATCGCGAAATCAGCGAATTCACATGATGCGGCACGCGCTGCTGGACGATCGTGTCGACCACCGCGATCCCGATTGCGCCACCGAGATTGCGCATAAGATTGAACAGGGCGCTTGATTCCGGAATCTGGATTTCCGGCCAGCCTTCGAGCGCCAGTCGAGTCGAGGGCAGAATGCAGAACATGATCCCGACGCCGCGCAGGATTTGGGGGACGAGGAGACCGGCAAAATCCGTGTTGATCGTGGTTTGCGCATTGGCAAGAAGCCCGGCTCCGAACAGGACGTAGCCGAACACGACCAGATAGCGGCCGTTTATGCGAACCTCAAGCAAGGCCGCAACAGGCGCCGACAGAAGCTGCGCCACGCCGGCGACCATCATGATTTCGCCGATCTCGAGTGCCGTGTGCTTGCGCACAAAGCCGAGAAACAGCGGCAGGAGATAAGTGGCTCCGTAGAGTCCCATTCCGAGAAAAAAGCTGAGGCTACAGGCAATCGAGAAGCTCTTGTCGCTGAAGCGGCGCAAATGGATGAATGGTGCCCGGCGCGTCAGGCATTGCTGCACGGCGACGACGAACGACAGCACGCAAACGATCAGGAGGCTCGTCACATAGACGCCTTGCCAGTGGCGCTTGGGCGCTTCCTTCAGCACCAGTTCCAGGCTTGCGAGAAACACGGCGGCGAGCAGAACCGTGATGTAGTCGATTCTGCGCAGCTCCTCGATATCCGGCTCGTCGTGGCGAATGCACAGAGCCACGATCGTGCCCACGACGATTCCCGGAATCACGTTCGCCAGAAAGATGGCGTGCCAGGAAAAGGTTTCCGTGAGATAGCCTCCCACCCACGGGCCGACAGTCGGCGCGATCATCGCGAAGGTGCCGGCGATCACGGTGGCCAGGGGGTGCTGACGCCGGGGAAAAATTTCGAACACGGTGGTGAACACGGCCGGGATCAGCGCGCCGCCGAAGAACCCCTGAATCGTGCGAAACACGATGAGCACCGCGAAATCGGGGCTCGCCGCGCAGCCGATGCTTGCGAGCGTGAAACCGAACGTCGCGCCGGCGAACAGCCAGCGCACGGAAAAGGCGCGGGTAAGAAAGCCGGTCAGCGGAATCGCGATGATTTCGGCGATGAGATAGGCGGTCTGAATCCAGCTCAGCCGGTTTTCCGGGATGTTCAGGGCGGTGCCGATGTTGGGCAACGAGCTCGCGACGATCTGGATATCCAGAATCCCCATGAACATGCCGATGCACATGGCCATGAAGCCAAGCCATGTGGAGAATCGGACGGGAGTTTCGCTGTCGGCTGTCGCTGCGGTCACGGAGCTGTGGAAACAGATTCGGCTGAATCCGCGTATTGTGCGCCCGCAAAACCGAGATTGAAAGCGCGTGCGCGTTGGTCCATCAGCGCATGCCATAGGGGCGGGACGAGCGCGAGAACGATCGAGCCCGCGTAACCTGCAGGAAGCTCGGGCGCCGGAGCCCGCCGCAGGTCCTCATAGCTAATGGCCGGCTCACGATGATGGTGACTGTGCCGTCCCATATTGAAAATCAGGAAATTGCCGAGGCCGGAGCTGTTCCAGCTGTGATGGTCCCTGAACGGCTCCAGCTGTCCGTCATGGACGCGGCGCACCAATCCATAATGCGCGACGTAGTTGAACAGCTCCAGCACGACGATACCGACGACGCTTTCCACAGCGAGAAACAGCGCTGAACGCCAGCCCCACAGGAGCGTCAGCCCGCCATACACGAGGATCATCAGGGCGACGTCCTGAATAACCCTGTTGCGCACATCGAACCGTTTGCCGCATCGCAAGCGATGCTGTTCGAACCCATACGACTCCGCCAACTGCTGCCAGAGCGTTCGCGGCAGAAAGGCGTAGAAGCTCTCGCCCAATCGGGCGGTGGAAGCATCGCGCTCCGTCGCTGCGTGCCGGTGGTGACCATAGATGTGGGCGATCCGGAAATGACGGTAGGTCATCCCGGTCAACATGAGCGCGCCGAGCAGGCGGTGCCAGCTCTCCCGGCTGTGAACCATCTCGTGCGCCGCCAGCACGCCGAACACGCCAGTGCACACGCCGATGCTGACCGCAAGACTCGCAAACCCGAGCGCATCGGCACGCGAGGCCTCATGCGCCCCCCACAGCGTCACTGTCAGCTGAAGCGGGATGTAGACGATCGGCAGAAGGCGGAACGCATCCGAAGACGCGTTGTTAGCGACGTCACGCTTCATTTGAGTGGCAACGACGAGGCTCGCCAGGATGCCTATCGGCGCGAGAAACGGTGCCGCGACCGCCGTTGCGTACAGCAGCGGGATCGACAGCAGGTACACAAACGGCCCCAGATACTTTGCCGCACGCATGGCACGTCCCTTCGACACTCGCCTGAACTAGAGCGCCCGCCGTGGCGCCAACGCCGCGTTTTCCGCCCGGATGCGCCAGGTCAGAAGCGCGGCGTTCAGGATCGAGAACACGATCGCGACTGCAACTTCCCCGAACACCAGCGGAAGAACCGCGATTTCCCCGATCACGATGAGATAATTCGGATGACGCACGAACCGGTAGGGCCCGCGGCGTACCAGCGGAGCCTGCGGCATCGTGATGATGCGCGTCGTCCAATATGCTCCCAGCGACGACACAGTCCAGATGCGGAGGATCTGCAGCACCAGATAGACACCAAGCAGCGGCCAGAAAATCACAGGCGGTTTCGGCAGCAGCGCGGCGATGGTCACGAGCCACAACGCATGCAGCAGGACGAACAGCGGATAATGGCTGCTTCCCACTTCCTGCCCGCCACGTGCGAGCAAGGCACGCGTGTTGCGCTGTGCGAGGATCAGCTCACCCAGGCGCTGGGCCGCCACCAGCGCAAGAATGATGTAGACGGTCATTTTCCTTCCAGCATGAGGAAGCCGGCCGAGAATCCGGGACCGAGCGCGCTCATCATCCGGCGTTCCCGCCAGCCGCGTTCGTTCATTCGGTCGAGCACGAACAGCGCCGTGACCGCCGACATGTTGCCGTAGTCGCGCAGGATCGAACGGCTTTCGACGAGACCGCCGCGCTTGAGGTCAAGCGCATCTTCCAGCGCGTCGAGCACTTTCGCGCCGCCGGGATGGCAGGCAAAGGCGTCGATGCTGTCGCGCGAAATATCGTTCTGGCGCATGAAATTGGTCGCGATGTCGCGGAAATCATTGGTGACGAGCGTGGGAATGCTC
>DATIYG010000057.1:0-9882 GCA_035517755.1 Rhizomicrobium sp.
GTCGATTTTCTCGGTGCCGCCATCCGCGTGGCGCTGGGCGAACCGGTTTCACCCGATGAACTGACGCCAAAAGAAAATCGCCCGGTGTGCCAGCGCTACGCCTTCCCCTCGCCCGGCCGCGTGGTCGGCATCGCGGGCGCCGATGAGGCGCGGCGAGTCGAGGGCGTGAGCGAACTGGTCGTCACCGCCAAAATCGGCGATGTGATTCCGCCGGCCGGCGACAAGCGGCCCTCCGCCGCGATGGTGGTGGCGACCGGCCGCTCGCGCTCGGCCGCACTGGCCACTGCGCAGGACGCCATCTCCCGCATCCGGATTGAAACGGCATGAACGCGCCCTTCATCAGCCGCGACGTTGCAGCCGAAACCGGCATGCTCAATCTGTTTGCGGTCTTTCACCTGAATCTTGCCTTCTCTTCGATCGAAGAGGAACAGCGCAGCGATGTGATCGCGCGGTGCTATTGGCCGTTGCTCGATCTTGCGGCGGCGCATGGCCCGCTGGGAATCGAGATCACGGGCTTCACGCTGGAAGAAATTGCCCGCCGCGATCCGGAATGGATCGGGCGGCTGCGGGGACTCATCTGCAGCGGCGCCGTCGAGCTGATCGGGTCGGGCTATTCGCAGATGATCGGGCCACTCGTGCCGGCGAAGGTGACGGAGAAGAATCTCGAAATCGGCAACGCGACCTACGAACGGTTGCTCGGTGCCCGGCCCGCGCTCGCGCTGATCAACGAGCAGGCCTATTCGGCTGGTCTGGTCGGGCTTTACCTCGACGCCGGCTACCGCGCCATTCTCATGGATTGGGACAATTGCGCCGCCCTGCATCCGGAGTGGTCGCTGGAGACGCGCTACCGCGCGCAGCGTGCGCTGGGCGCGGACGGCCGCAGCATCGACCTCATCTGGACGAACACGGTGGGCTTCCAGAAGTTGCAGCGGCTGGCGCACGGCGACATCACGCTCGACGTCTATCTCGAATATGTGCGTGGGCAGCTCGGGCCGAAGGACCGTTCCTTCTGCCTCTATGCCAGCGACGCGGAGATTTTCGATTTTCGGCCCGGCCGCTACCGCACCGAAGAACGGCTGCAGGGCAATGAATGGTCCTGCATCGCGCGTGCGCTTGAGGCGGTTGCGAACAATCCGAATTGCCGCCTGGTCCGCCCAAGCCAGACGCTTGTGGCCGCCGATGCAAAGCCGATCCGGCTTGAATCTGCGGCCTGCCCGGTCCCGGTGAAGAAGCAGCGCAAATACAATCTCGCCCGCTGGGCCGTCACCGGCCGCGACGACATCGCCATCAACGCGGCTTGCGAGCGAATTTATCGGAGCCTGGCGCAAGCCAACGCGGACGCCACGGCGTGGAAGGAACTCTGCGCCCTGTGGGCGTCCGATTTCCGCACGCATCTGACGGAGAAGCGATGGGCCGCCTATTGCGCAAGGCTCACGGGGGCGGAACAAAAGCATTCGATCGCCGTTCCGCAACACGCGATCGTTGATGGCCAGGTACGCGACGAGCGCTACATCGACGTCCACACGCCTGCGCTGACGGCATGGCTGGACCGGCGCCGCGGTCTCGCCATCCAGTCCCTTCGCTTTGCCGCGCAAGAGAAGCCGGTGCTTGGCGGACTGCCGCACGGCACGTTCGACGACATCTCGGTGCAGGCCGACTGGTACACAGGCGATTGTGTGTTCGAGGCGCCCGGCGAAGCGAAGATCACCGATCTGGAATGGTGCGACGCGCAGATCGAAAGCATGGCCGACGGCAATGTCGTTGCCTCGGCAATGGTCGAAACCGTCAACGGTCCAATCCGCAAGACGATGGTCTTCCATGCCGGCGAACCACGTGTGGATTTCGACATTGAATTCGACTGGCCGGATTGGGGGCGCGGCAGTCTGCGGCTCGGCCACTTCACGCTGCTGCCGGACGCGTTCGATCCGGTTACGCTTTCCTTGACGACACACAATGGCGGCAAGGATCCCGAAACATTTGCGCTGCACGGCCACACCATCGATCACGGCGCACCGGTCTCCTTCGTCGTGTCGTCGTCCTTCGGCTTCGGCATGACGGAAGGCTGGGCCGAGATCGGGGACGCGAAGACACAGGTGAAAATCGAAGTCGACCGTGCGGTTGCACCGCTTCTGGGTCTCCTCACGCACAGGCAGATCGGGGGGAAGTTGTTCTGTCAGGTCGTGTTGTCGGCGCTTGAACTTGATGACACCCGCAAGCCGTCGGCCTATCGCGATGGCCCGCGCCGCGCCCGATTCAGCGTCTCCGCAGCCTCACGGTAAGCGGAATTTAACCACGCCCTGCAACCATATCGGCACAGTTGAGAGGGGCAGGGCGTCCATGGCGCAGCGCGCAGCGAAGATCTATCTCCCGGTTGAAAACGATTCGGCGACGGTGAAGCCGATCGCACCTGCGTTCCGCGATTTCACGCAGCCCTGGCTCGATCTGAACGACAAGGCGGTGCTCGTTACCGGCGGCACCGGTTCGTTCGGCAAGCACTTCGTGAAATGCGTGATCGAACGCTACAAGCCGCGCCGTCTCGTCATCTTCAGCCGCGACGAGCTGAAGCAATATGAGATGCAGCAGATCTTCCCGATGGATCAGTATCCCTTCATGCGCTACTTCATCGGCGATGTGCGCGACCGCGACCGCCTCGACCTCGCCATGCGCGACATCGACTATGTGGTCCATGCCGCGGCGCTGAAGCAGGTTCCGACGGCCGAGTACAATCCGTTCGAGTGCATCCGCACCAACGTGTTCGGCGCGGAGAATGTCGTTTACGCGGCGTTGCGCCGGAACATCCGCAAGGTGATTGCGCTGTCCACCGACAAGGCGGCGAACCCGGTGAACCTGTACGGTGCATCGAAGCTGGCGTCGGACAAGATTTTCGTGGCCGCCAATAATCTGGCCGGGGCCGATGGCACCAAATTCGCCGTGGTCCGCTACGGCAATGTGTTCGGCTCGCGCGGCTCGGTCGTGCCCTTCTTCAAGAAGCTGGTGGACGACGGCGCTGCGGCGATTCCCATCACCGACGACCGCATGACGCGCTTCTGGATCACGCTGACCCAAGGCGTGAACTTCGTGCTCTCCAGCATGGAGCAGAGCCGCGGCGGCGAGATCTTCGTGCCGAAGATTCCCTCCACCACCATCACCGATCTCGCCGCCCTGATGGCGCCGCGCACCAGCCGAAAGATCGTTGGCATCCGTCCCGGTGAGAAGCTGCACGAGACGATGATCCCCGCGGATGACTCACGCTGGACGGTGGAGATGGACGACCGCTACGTGATCCTCGCGAGTTTCGCGGCGGCGGCGCGTGAAGCGTATCTCAATCGCGGTGCAAAGCCTGTCGCGGAGGGATTCGCCTATTCGAGCGATTCCAATCCGGAACAGCTCGACGCGCGCGGGCTTCAGATGCTTCTGGCGCAGGCATTTTCGTGAGCGCGGCCGCAAAACGGATTTCGCCCGCTCCGGTCAATTCCTTCCTGCCCTATGGCCGCCAGGTCATCGAGGATGACGACATCGCATCGGTCACCGATGCGTTGCGCAGCGACTATCTGACGACTGGCCCGTATGTCGCGCGTTTCGAAGCGGCGCTGGCGAAGGTGGTTCAAGCCAGGCACGCGGTGGTCTGCTCGAACGGCACAGCGGCGCTGCATATGGCGGCGCGCGCGCTGAACCTCCGACGCGGGACGAAAATCGTCGTTCCCTCAATCACGTTTCTCGCAACCGCCAGTGCGCCGCACCTGAACGGCGCCGAGATCGTGTTCGCCGACGTCGATCCGGCGACCGGCCTCATGACAGCGGAAACGCTGGAAGCCGCTATCACGCGCGGCGGCAAGATCGATGCCGTGTTCAACGTGCATCTGAACGGCCAGTGCGGCGACCTCGAAACGATTGCCGATATCGCACGCGTGCATGGTGCGAAACTTGTCGACGACGCCTGCCACGCCGTAGGAACGGCCTACCTTTCGAGCGACGGCGCGGTGCATCCCATCGGCGGCAATCCGTTCGCCGATCTGAGCGTCTTCTCCTTCCACCCGGTGAAGACGATCGCCATGGGCGAAGGCGGCGCCGTCACGACGAACGATCAGGACATGGCGAAGCGTCTCGTGCTCGCCCGCAACCACGGCATGACGCGCGAACCTGTTGAATTCGAAAATAGAGATGACGCGTTCGATCGCGATGGCACACCGAACCCCTGGTACTACGAACTGGTCGAGCCGGAGTTCAACTGGCGCGCCAACGACATCCAGTGCGCGCTCGGCTGCTCGCAAATTGCCAAGCTCGGCCGCTTCGTGGCGCGGCGACGCGCACTCGCGGTGCACTACGACGCGCTGCTGCAAGGTCTCGCGCCGGTTGTGAAGCCGCTGGCCCGAACCAACTTATGCCTTCCCGCGTGGCATCTCTATGTCGCTCGGATCGATTTCGCCGCCGCCGGAATGTCGCGCGCCGAATTGATGCGGTCGCTGACGGCCGACGGAATCGGAACGCAGGTGCACTACTATCCGGTGCACCGCCAGCCCTACTGGCGCAAGCGCGACGGCGAACTCTCGCTGCCCGGCGCGGATGCGTACTATGCCCAGGCCCTCAGCTTGCCGCTGTTCGCCTCGATGACAACCGACGATGTTGATCGCGTCGTCGAAACGCTGGCGCGAATTCTGAATCTCTAGCCGTATCGCGCCTTCAGCAGCGCGTAGATGGCCCGCGCCGCGTTGGCCTCGGCACCTTTGCGCCGCCCCGGACGCGGACGATCCACCCACGCCGGCACATCGAAATGGGCCCAGGATTTCGTGCGCGTCACGAACCGGTTGAGGAACAATGCCGCCGTGATGGCACCGGCCAATCCGTAATCCGGCGAGTTGTTCAGATCGGCAATCGAACTTCCGATGGCGGACTCGTAGCTGCGCCACAGCGGCAAGCGCCACAACGGATCGTGCACATCTTTCGAAACACGCGCGAGATCGCCCGCCAGCGTTTCGTCGTCCGTGAAGAAGGGCGGCAACTCCATGCCGGTTGCGGAGCGCGCAGCGCCGGTCAGCGTTGCGACATCGAGCAGCAGCTCCGGCGACTCCGTATCCGCTTCTGCCAACGCATCGGCGAGAATGAGGCGGCCTTCGGCATCGGTGTTGCCGATCTCCACCGTCAGGCCCTTGCGGCTCTTGAACACGTCGCCGGGCCGGTAAGCCGAGCCCGACACGGAATTCTCCACGGCCGGAATCAGCACGCGCAGGCGCAGCTTGAGTTTGGCGCCCATCACCATGGCGGCAATGGCGAGCACAACGGCGGCGCCACCCATGTCCTTCTTCATGGTGAGCATGCCGGACGACGGTTTGAGATCGAGGCCGCCCGAATCGAACACCACGCCCTTGCCGACCAATGTCACCTTCGGCGCATTGGCATGTCCCCAGGTGATATCGATGAGGCGCGGCGGACGCGACGACGCGCGGCCCACGGTGTGTACCAGCGGATAGTTCTGCTTCAGCAGATCGTCGCCCACGATCACAGAAATTTTCGCGCCGTGCCTCTTCGCCAGATCGCGCGCGGCGGCGGCAAGCTCTTCCGGCCCCAGATCGTTCGACGGCGTGTTGACCAGATCGCGGGCCAGGAACACGGATTCGGCAATGCGGGTCACCTCTTCCGCATCGACGCCCTTCGGCACCACCAGCTTGGGCAACTGGCGCGTGTTCTTCTTGCGGTAGCGGTCGAATTTGTAGGTGCCGAGAATCCACGCCAGCGCGCCGCGCTCGCCGCCATGGTCTTGCGGCACGTCGCCGAGTGCGTAGGTGCCCTGCGGCAGCGATTCCGAGAACGCGGCGAGGGCCAGTGGATCGATGCCCTTGCCCAAACCCAGCACCGCAGCCGAGATCGCCCCGGATGCATTCGGCACCAGCAGAAGCTCGTGCTCCCGCGCGGAAAAATTGGCCGCCTTCAGCCAATCGGCTTCGCGCTTGCCGCGCGTGGGCAACCACCGCTTGAGATGATCGGAGGTCACCGCGTGAAGCGGGATTGCGCTCTTTGCGCTTCGGACAAGGCTCGCATGCATGGGAAGACCTGTTCGGAAAAGCCGCGCGAATTTAGAAACCGGTTGGGCACGCCGCAATGGGAGACATGGGATGACCGGACGCTACACCCTCATCGTCGGGACGAAGGATTGGTCGAGCTGGAGCCTCAGGCCCTGGCTGGCACTGAAGGCCGCCGGCGTTCCATTCGAAGAAATTGTTGTGCCGCTGCGCAAGGATCAGCTGACAACCGAAGCGATCCGGCAGTATTCCGCGGCGGGCCGCGTGCCCGTCCTGAAGATCGCCGACGGTGGGAACGAGCACACGATCTGGGACAGCCTCGCCATCTGCGAGACCATCGCCGAGCGCCATCCCGACGCGAAGCTGTGGCCCGACGATCCCTGGAAGCGCGCCGAAGCCCGCTCCTATGCCGCCGAAATGCATTCCGGATTTCCCGACCTGCGCGAGCAACTTTCGATGGATTTCGCCCGGACCGTTCCCATGCCGGCCTTGCGCGACGCAACCAAAGCGCAGATCGCACGCATCATCGAGGCGTGGGTGCATGCGCTCGAGCATCACAGCGACGAACGCGGCTTCCTGTTCGGCAGATTCTCCGTCGCCGATTGCATGTATGCACCGGTCGTTTCGCGTTTCCGGACCTACGGTGTCGAAGTGCCTGGGATCGTGGAGGCCTATTGCAAGCGAATCTGGAGTCTGCCGGCGATGCGCGAATGGGAACGCGCTGCGAAGGAAGAAGTGGATTCGGGCGTCGCCTAGTGCTCGGCGGAGGCGTCGACCGGTTTCGGCAGGCTGCTCAACCCGGCATAGAAGGGTGCCGCTCCGGGATGAATGGGCGCCGGCGGGTCGCGCGGCGCGTCGTCGATGCGGATGAACCCGGCGCTGCGGTGGCTGCCTGTGAGGATGCTGCGATTGGCCGGATTGAACAGCGCCTGCGTCACGCCATAGATCACCGCATTGCTGGCCGTGTCCCGCACCACCAGTACGGCCCTCAGCGCCACGGTTTCGGTTTTGCCCACGCCGGGGTAGAGCCCGGCCGGAATCCCGGCTGCGGTCAGTCCCTTCATCTGCCGCAGCACACGATCGCGGCCTGCGCCGGCGATGGGAACGAGTGTGGCCTTTCCGGTCGCAAGCAGATCGCGGATGAACGGCACCGGCGCGCCGCCGATGAAGAAAAGTGCGTCGAGCTTGCCCTTGGCGAAATCAAGAGCCGCTGTGTCCGGAGAATCGCGGTCGGGTTTGAGTCGATCCAGCTTGACGCCGTAGGCGGACAGAACCTGTCGAACGGTCTCGTTGGTGCCCGATCCTTCCGGACCGATCGCCACGCGCTTGCCGGCAAGGTCCGCCACACTACGGATCTTCGCCGACTTCGCGGCGATCAGCTGCAGCTCCTCCGGAAACAGGCTCGCAAGAACGCGCAAATGAGTTTGCTTTCCGGCTTTGCGGAACGCGCCCTGCCCCGCGACCGCTTCGCGCACGATATCGGATTGCGCGAAACCGGCATCAGCCGTTCCGGCATTCACTGCGAGAAGGTTGGCGATGGTTCCCTCGCTGGTGCGGACAGACGCGATCAATCCGGGCGGACCGCACACGCCGGATTTCTCGCAGCGCGACACGCCCGGCGGATGGCTGACAATGGCGGCAACGGCCTCGCCGATGGGAAAATAGGTTCCCTCGGTTGAACCCGTCACGATCACGAATGGCGTGTGAAGAACGGTCGTTTGCGCTTCGACCGCCAGCAGCGAGGCGGCCGAGAGCCCGGCGGCGAGGAAGACTCCCGCCAGCGCCATGCCTCGCGCGACCCGCCACCATGCCATGTCGGAGACAAGCACGGATTTGCGTCAACAATGGGACTGAAGCCAATTCGGGCCGCATGCTTAAGGCTTTGTTGACCGGATCAAGGACACAATGACGGACGCAGAGTTCCCCTCGGAGTTTTCCATGTCCCGCCTTGGCTTGAGCGCCGTCGCCCTGTTCGCATTTGCCGTTTGCGGCGGCTGGTCCCTGTTCGGCAGCGACGACAGCGACAAGAAGCCCGCGGCGAAACCGGCGGCGCAGCAAACCCACCAGGCGGATACATCGGACTCGCAGGAGCCGGCAGGTCCGCCGGTGAGTGTCGACGCCGAACTGGAGCGCGCAAAGGCGATGCGAATGCAAGGCGACTATGCCGGCGCGACCAAGGCCCTGGCGCAGGTGATGCTCGTCGATCCCGACAATGCGCGCGTCGTCGGAGAATACGGCAAGGCTCTGGAGCAGCAAGGCAGTTCGAAGGACGCGGTCGCGTTTCTCTTGCGCGCCACCCAGCTCGACGGCAGCAACTGGACCTACTACTCGGCGCTCGGCGTCGCCTACGATCAGATGGACGATCACAAGAACGCCAAGAGTGCGTATGAGCATGCGCTGACGTTGAAGCCCGGCGAACCGTCGGTGTTGAACAATTATGCCGTGTCGCGCATGCTTGTCGGCGATCTCGACAGCGCGCAGCGGATGCTGGCGCAGGCGAAGGCGGCGGGCGCGGCCAATCCCAAGGTCGCGAGCAATCTCGACGAGCTGATGAAAATGCGCGCCGCGAAGTCGCCTGCGGTTGTGGCATCGGCACAGGGTTCGAAGCCGGTCGTTGCCGTTGCAACTGCACCGAAGCACGATGCGGCCGCGCAGAAGTCCGCGACGCAGCAGGCGGCGGCGCAACAGGCTTCACCGAAACGGACAGTGGCGAACGCGGCGCCCAAGTCACTGATGCCGGCGCCCGTTTCGGTTGCAGACAGCAAGCAGACCAAAGCCATTGTGGCGGCACCTCCGACCGTGGTGATGCAGGCTGTGCCGAACGATCCGTTTGCCGGACCGGTGAAGTCCTCAAAATCGGCACCGGCCAAGGTTGCGGCGAAATCGAAGCCCAAGCTCGCGGCGAAACAGGCACCGGCCAAACCGGCTTTGCCGGCGCTGCGCACTGCCGATCAGGGCGACTGACGTCCGGGATTGAACTCGGGAACTTTGTCAACCGCATCGTGAAGCGATAAGAAGCCAACCGTCGCGGGGGCGCGACTGAGGGAGAATGCGGCATGGGGGCGACAGAAACCCCGGCTGAGGATCGCATTGCCGATTACCTCGCCCGAGCCGAAGAAGCCCGGCACCACGCCCGCCGAGCCTCGGACCCTGAAATGCGGAAATCGTTTGAGACCATCGCGGAGGGCTGGGAACAGCTGGCCACGCATACGGCCCGGCTGGCGAAGCGATGGGATTCCGGTCGGGATCGGCCGGAGCCCGATGGGACTTAAAGGGTTTCGTGCTGCCCGCGGGATCGTGTGACTGGCGCCACCTCACGGTTCCGGTCCCGGTTTCCCTCGCACTCCAGTCTTCGCTCGATCTCGGCCGCCACCGCCTCCCACCGCGCCGCCAGCTTGAGGAAACCCGTCCGGAAATGCGGCATCCGCTCGGCCCGCGCGGCCGCTTCGGCGGCCATTCGCCGGTAATGTTCCGCCCGCTCGGCGGGCCCGAAGGAATGCACAGCCACGGCGCGCGTCTCGCTTCCAAAAGGCAACCCGCGAGCCCACGCCTTGTTCCGCTTATTTCAGAGGCCCGATTGTGCTTAAAGCGGCAGGTTTTCGAGGATTCGTCGCCCATGCCCTCGCCCTATCAGCTCGTGCTGCTTCGCCACGGCGAAAGTGACTGGAACAAGAGGAACCTGTTCACCGGCTGGCGCGATGTCCGCCTGTCGGACAGAGGAATCGAGGAGGCGCGTGAGTCCGGACTGACGCTCTCGCGCGAAGCCTTCGAACCGGACCTGGCATTCACCTCCGTGCTGGCGCGCGCCATCAAGACGCTTTGGCTCGCGCTCGAAGAGATGGACCGCATGTGGATTCCGGTCACC
>DATIYG010000058.1:0-6699 GCA_035517755.1 Rhizomicrobium sp.
ACGCCTTCCTTGGCCAACGCGCGGATGGTCGCTTCGCCGAGGCCGGAAGCGCCACCGGTGACGATGGCGGAAATTGAGGAATTGAGCTCCATGGCACGTCCTTTTGAATAGCAGCGGCGGATTCTTAGAGGCTGGCCCTTCTGCAAACAACGGGCTTGCGACATACTGACGGCATGGCACCGGACCTTCCCCAGACAATCCAGCTTCCTGCCGTGATTGCTCGTAACGAGCGCCTCGTCGAGAAGAGCTTCTGGGCGAAGCTGCTCAAATTCGCCGGGCACATTCCCTTCGCCGAGGATCTGGCAGCAGCTTATTTCTGCGCCGTCGATCCCAAGACGCCGACGAGAGCCAAGGCAATCCTCTTTGCCGCGCTCGCCTATTTCGTCCTGCCGATCGATGCGATTCCGGATTTTGTCGCCGGCCTAGGCTTCACCGACGATGCCGCAGTCCTCGCCATGGCGATTAGTCTCATTTCCGGCAACATCAAGGATGCCCACTACGTCAAGGCGCGCGCTGCACTGAAGCGCACCGCTTAGATACTGCCGCAGAAAGTGCTAGATGCTAGGGCTTGCGATGGCCTGCCAGCCGCGAAGGATGCGGCAGCGGGTCATTCGCCGTGGGCGCCGTTTCCGTCACGCCGGTTTCTGAAACCGGACCGATGAATTCGATGCCGATGCCGGTTTCGTGATGACGCACAACGCGTCCGATCATCTGGCCGACAATGACCCGCTCGCCGATCGGCGGACGCACGATCGTTCCGAGTGAAACGCCGCTCAGCGACAGGTCGACGACTTCGCAATTGATCACGTCTCCGCTGGCGCGCGTGAACTTCGCAAGGCCGCGCGTCGGCGTGCGCTCATGGCGGCGCAGCGCGGATGCTGTGTCGAGCACGCCCTTGTTGAGGTATACGGTGAGCTGTTCAGCGATGCGCTCCCGCTTCAGTGCCGTGCAGTTGAATTTCACGCCGAACTTGCCTTCGAGCCCTTCGCCCCTGGGCGATCTTACCGCCACGCCTTCAAAGCGTCCGAATCCGTCGATGTAGACGACGACCGGCGTCTCGGCGAGGGGAGTCATCTCTTCGCAGGAAATTTGTGCGCCGCCGGGCGACATGTCGCTGATTGCGCAGGGCGCGTCGCGCTCCTCGCTTGGGACAAACAGGCGCCCCTTGAGGTCGACCTGAACCCTGCGATAGCGCCGCCGGTCGGCCTGTGCCTTGGCAAGCAATGCTTCCCGATCAACCGTCATGCGTATTGTTAGCCCCGGACTTATGTTATCCGGCCTACTGTTCCGGCGATTGAATTCTTACGAGCGAAGGGTCAATGGAAGGTTTACGCGGACCCCCGGGCGGTGGATTTTACCGCCTGCAATTTGGCGGAAACATTAGGGAATGCGCCAATCTGCCCTTAACCTAGCCGCCTCCATTGGGCTATAGAGCAATGCTTCTATCCCCCGGACCGCATTGGTAAATTCCTTATAGTTTCAGGAGTCCTGAATGACCGGCCACGCCGCGCGCGCTTTCGTCCTTTTTGCCTCGCTCACCCTTGGCGGCTGTATCGGCACGACGGCCTTGAGTGGATTAGGGCAGGTCCGGCCTCTGGGCGGTCCGTTTTCGCAGGCGCTCTACAGCAACTATGCCTTTCTCGCCCGCTCCTTCGGCGACGTCGGAATGCCCCGCAGCGGATCGCCGTTCGATGTCGATCAGTCCATCAATGTCGGAAGCACGAGCTTGGACGTGGCGGACGTCGCCAATACCTTCGCCCAGAAGGCCATCATGGCCGCAAACGGCGACGATGTGCTGCCCGAACCGTCGAGCTCCGATTTGTTTGGCTCCGAAGGGTTGCGCCTCCGACTGTTGCGCGCTCTCGATCAAGGCCGCGACAAGGCGCCAACGCATGCCGCGCGCGCACAAGCCGATTTCGATTGCTGGGTGGTGAACGCCCGTGCCGAGAGGCTGCACCGCGCCTCGGCGGCCTGTTTGCAATCGCTCAGGATGTCGCTGGCGCGGCTCGAGCAGGATCTTGCACCGCCACCACCTGCGGCGCCGACAACGCCCGTCGAGCAGACGCAAGCCGCCCCGCAGGCGCCCCAGTCACCTCTTTCGCCCGCGGCACCGCCGCCCGATACCACGCAAACGGGGCCGAGCCAGTGAGCGAAGGCGCCGGATACGACTACGTCATTGTCGGCGCCGGCAGCGCCGGTTGTGTCCTTGCAAACCGTCTGTCAGCCGACCCCGCCATCAAGGTGCTGCTGATCGAAGCGGGTGGCCCGGACAAGTCGGCGATGATCCACATGCCGGCGGGAATTCCTGCACTGATCGGCAAGGAAAACCCGTTCAATTGGTATTACGAGACGGAGGAGCAATCCCATCTCGACAATCGCCGGCTCTACTGGCCGCGCGGCCGCGGCTGGGGCGGCTCATCTTCGATCAACGGCATGATCTACATCCGCGGCCATGCCCGCGATTACGATCGGTGGCGCCAGCTCGGCTGCGAAGGCTGGTCGTGGGCGTCCGTGCTGCCCTATTTCAAGCGGGCCGAAGGCAACGAGAACGGCGCCAATGATTTCCACGGCGGCGACGGACCCTTACGCGTTTCCAACGGCAAATCGTCCAATCCCTTGTTCAACGCATTCGTCGAGGCTGGCGTTGAAGCGGGCCATCGCCGCACATCGGACTTCAATGGTTACGCGCAGGAGGGGTTCGGGCCGTATCAGCTCACCATCCATGACGGCAAACGCTGGAGTGCCGCTTCGGCCTATCTGCGGCCGGTCCTGAACCGTCCCAATCTGACCATCGCGAGCCATGCCCATGTGACGCGAATTCTGTTCGAGAAGAACCGCGCCATTGGCGTTGCCTATCGGCAGAAGGGCAAGGCCGTCGAAGTCCGCGCCGATCGCGAAGTGCTGCTGGCCGGCGGCGCCGTCAACACGCCGCAAGTCCTGATGCTGTCCGGAATCGGCAACGCCGCCACGCTGCGGCAGTTTGGAATTCCGGTCACAGCCGATCTCAAGGGCGTCGGGCGCAATCTGCAGGATCACCTCGACTGCTCGATCCAGTACGAATGCACGCAGCCCATCACGCTGTTCAGTCAAAGCAATCCGTTCAACGCCGCAAAGACCGGTCTGCAATATCTGCTGTTCCGCAAGGGGCCGGCGACGAGCCAGGGCCTGGAGTCCGGCGCGTTCCTCAAGAGCCGTCCGGAGATCGAGACACCCGATCTGCAATACCACTTCATCGCGGCGCTGGTGTTCGATCACACGCGCAAGAAGTCCGACCGCCACGGCTTCATGGCGCATGTGTGCCAGCTTCGCCCGGAGAGCCGCGGATACATCTCACTGAAGTCTGCCGACCCGCTCGCCGCGCCGCTGATCCAGCCGAACTATCTCGCGACCGAAGAGGATCGTCGTGTCCTGCGCCAGGGTGTGAAGATCGCGCGCGAGATCTTCGCGCAGCATGCCTTCGATCCGTATCGCGGCCCCGAAGTCATGCCCGGGCCGAATGTGCAAAGCGACATCGACATCGACGCCTTCGTGCGCGCCACGGCGGAAACCATCTATCACCCGGTCGGCAGCGCCAAAATGGGCACGGATGCGGAGTCCGTGGTTGATCCGACGCTTAAAGTGCATGGGATCGAAGGGCTGCGTGTGGTCGATGCGTCGGTCATGCCCACGCTCGTCTCCGGCAACACGAATGCGCCGACCATCATGATCGCCGAAAAGGCCGCCGACATGATCCTCGGCCGCCCGGCATTGGCGGCGATGCCCGTGCCGGTGGCCGAAGATGGGCCGAACGTTACCGAAGCGGCAGCCTGACCTTCATGGCGGCGTTGTATTTCCGCCGCATCTTTCCCATCTCTGAGGCAAGCAGCGACCGGGTCCCGTTCTCGCGCGTTGCACGAGGGTATATGGTCCCATGATGAAGTCAGCCCGCATTTTGCTTTTGTCGGTCGCCGCCGCTTTTGTGGCGAGTACGGCCATCGCGCAGGATCTTCCCGCGCCGTCCGATCCGCAAAGCCGCAGCACGCGCTACAATGTGCAGAGCACCAATTTCGACATGTGGTGTCAGGAAGAGCGGCATCTGCCGCCGGCACGCTGCGACAAGCGCCTGCCGGAAGACGACGAGGCGTTCAACGCCTATGTCGCAAACATCGAACGCTACGAAGTGCCGTATCTGCAGGAACAGCAGAAGCAGATCGATCTCAACCGCGGCATCATCCACAACGATCCGGTCGATCATCCCAATACGCCGAACCATCGCAACGAGGCGCCGACGACCGATACGTCGGCCGTGCCCCAGTAGTCGCTGGGCGCCTAGCCGACCACCCGGAATTTCGGCATCGGCACGAGTTCGAGCGTCGAAATCAGCGACTGCATCGCCTCATCCATATCCGTGTGGACGGTTATCGGCTTGTCGCGGTTCACCACGAGGCGCAGATGCGGCGCGCGCGTTGGGCTTGAGCGTGTGACTGACGGCGGCGGCAGATCGAGCGGCGCGACCGGCTCGCGCTCGGACACGAACTGCGATCCCAGCAGCCGCTCGAAGGCAATCGGCTGCCCATTACGGGAATTTCCGTCGCCGACGATATGGGAAATTCCGAGGAAACGGGTCGGCGCACCGTCGCCGAATGTCACCGGTGCGAGCACGGTTTCGATCTGCACCATCCCGGTGGATGCGGTCGCGCCGATCGACGAGATGCACACCGGCTGATGAGTCCTGAGCGATTGGCGCAGCAGAAGCGCGATGGCGCTGCGGCTTTGGGTTTCCCAGCGGGCGAGGAAGCTCGTCGCTTTCAGCTCGCCGCCATATTGTTCGCAATGCGCCGTGCCGGCGAGGCGATAGAGCGGGCGTCCGGGATCGGAGGCTTCGAGAATGAAGACGTTGGCGAGGACGCGCTTGATCGCGCGCGGATCGACGTCTGTCTGGTCCGGAACGTCGCGCCCCTTTCGCAGACGATCCCAATAGCCAACCAGCAAGTGACTGTTTCTGTGTTTCATTGCCCGCATACCCCAACTGAATGTCTGTGCCCCGAAGCTGTCTCGCTATGAACCAGCGCGCGAACGCTTCAGCTCTTTCTGCAAAGCCATTCAGCAGAACCCATGCCAGCGGTTCGGGAGCCGACAGGTTCCAGAAACGGTCAGCGATCCCAGGGGCCGCGGTTGACCTCGCCGAACAGCCGGGCATCGGAGCGTTTCAGGATCGGTGTAAGCACCAGGCCGGCGGCAAATCCTCCGACATGGGCCCACCAGGCCACGCCCGGCTCGGACGCGGTCGAAAGGCCGGCCATCAGCAGTTGCATGGCGAACCACAGTCCGACCACCCAGACCGCGCTGATGGCAAGGGGATAGAAGATGATCCCGAGCGGGATCACCACGGTGATGCGGGCGCGCGGATAGAAGAGCACATAGGCGGCCAGGACCCCTGAGATCGCGCCGGACGCGCCCACCATCGGCAGCCGCGAGGCGGGATCGATCAATCCCATGGTCAGTGCCGCGGCTGCTCCACACAGGAGATAGAAGATGAGGTAGCGGACATGCCCCATCTGGTCTTCGACATTGTTCCCGAAGATCCAGAGATAAAGCATGTTGCCGAGCACATGCAGCACGCCGCCATGGAGGAACATGGAGGTGAAGATCGTCGCCCATTCCGGCACGCCGATCCTGGCGCTTAACGCCGGCGCATATCCGAAGGCAGCGGCCGGAACGAAGCCCAGCACATTAAGGAGCGCATTCATGTCGCGCCCGAACGTGCGCTCCCACAGATAGATGATGATGCAGGCGCCGATCAGCAGCCAGTTCACGATAGCCGGCGTCCGAGCGGGATTGTCGTCCGAGATCGGGATCATGCTTTGCAGCCGTTAGGAATGAGGCGGCCACTTTTGTCCCAAATCGGGTCAACCGTGCGCCCGGCAATTGGCCTGCGAATGGCATAGTTCCTGAAACGGGGTCTTCCGACCGTTAAGGATTTGTCAAGCTTCCGGGTTCGCCGGGCGCAGTTCGCCCGTAAGGTGACCGGAAGCGAGGAGCACACAAGATGAGCAGCAAGCCACTCCTGTTTTTCGCCGGTGTCGCCCTGGCGGCGACGCTGGCAACCGCGCCGGCGCAAGCCTGGACGCACTGGACCGGCGGCGGTGGCGGCTGGGGTGGCGGTGGGCATTGTCATAATGGCGGCGGTCCCAACATCACCAAGATTTGGAACATCAACAAGAATCTGAACATCAACAAGAACCTCAACATCAATAAGAATATCAACATCAACAAGAACATCGTCGTCGCCAAATCGAACTCCTTCTCCATCGCGGTGGCCGGAGCGGGTGCGGCGTCCGGCGCCATCGCGGTCGGCGGCGGCGCCTATGTCGACAACGAGGTCGAGAGCCGCGGCGGCGGCGAGATCGGCGAAGTTGCCACCGAGGAAACCTGCGAGATGCAGGAAGCCACGATCGTGAAGGCCGTGCACGCCGTCTGCATCAGCGAGGAGGGCCGCGAATTCCCGGCCAGCCACATGATGCCGGAAACCTGGATCGACTCCTCGTATGAAGGCGAGATCGCGCGCTGCATTCCCGGCTCGCATCTGAAGATTGTGATCGGCGATGTCGTCCAGTCCGACCAGGGCATGGCGGGCGCCTACGGCAATGGCGAGATTCTGGATTGCGCCATGGGTGAGGCTGCGCGGCACTACAAGAACGGCATGCTGAAATGCGCCCC
>DATIYG010000059.1:0-6122 GCA_035517755.1 Rhizomicrobium sp.
GGCCCGGATGTGGACGGCGCTTTGCGCAAAATCGACGGCATTGGCGATCAAATTCGCGAGACCGTGCAGCAGCGCAGGCGCTCGCCACACTTTCGGTTCCGGTTCTGCCGATGGTTGAGGCGTATCGATCGTGATGGTGACGTCGCCGCCGCGATAATCGGACGCGATATCGTCCAGCAGCGCGCCGAACGGCAGCCGTTCCATGGCCGCGATGACGCTTTCCTCCGGGCGCGCCAGACGCGTGAGGATTCCGCGGCAGCGTTCGGCTTCTCCGCGCAGCAGTTTGGCGTCTTCGGCTTCCGGCGAACCCGGCGGCAACGCGCGCTCGAGTTCGCGCGACACCACCGCGATGGTGCCGAGCGGTGTGCCGAGTTCGTGCGCGGCGGCGGCAGCCAGCGCTCCGATCGCCGACATGCGATGTTCGCGCGCCAGCGCCAGCTGCGTCGCCGCAAATCCGGCCGACATACGAGCCGCTTCGCTGGCAATGCGCCAGGCGTAGATCGACGTGAAGCCGATCCCCAGCACGAGCGAGGCCCAGATTCCCACCTGATAGAGCGGCGGCAATTCCAGCAATTCGCTCGGCGACCACGGCAGCGGCCGATGGAACAGCGCGATGAAGCTGATGAGGACGAACGACAGGATCGCCAGCGCCAGCGTGTTGCCGAGATTGAGGGTGGCGGCGCCGATCACCACGGGCGCGATGAACATCAGCGCGAACGGATTGGCCAACCCGCCCGTGAGATAGAGCAGGGCCGCGAGCTGCAGCACGTCGTACGCCAGATAGGCGGTTGCCTCGCGGTTGGTCAGTCGGTGCGCCGCGGGATAGCGAAACGCCAGCACGATGTTCAGCGCTGCACTTGCCGCGATCGCCACCACGCACGGGATCAGCGGCAAGAAATAGCCGAGGCCAAAATAGACGACGAACAGTGCCGCCGACTGGCCCGCGACCGCCATCCAGCGCAGATTGCTGAGCGTGCGCAGGCGCACGCGGCCGCGCGATGAGGGAGACAATTCCGCGGCCAGCTTGGGCCACAGGCGAAACCAGCCCTGGGGCCGCTCCACCTTCTCCTCGAACCGTTCCCGTTCGTTCATCTCGCCTATGACCATTCGCCGCTTGCAGGCGCGGCTCCCAAGTCTATCAATCCCGGCATGCTTCGCACACCACAGGCCTTGGTCCCCTATCTCCTGGCGCTCGCCTGCGTCACGGCGGGTGGCATGTGGCATGCCATCGACCAGTTGGCGCCGGGTCACATGCTGACCATCGGCACCCCGGACGTGGGCGGCCCGTTCGCCCTGCTCGACCAGAATGGCGAGACACGCACCGACGCCGATTTCCGCGGCCGCTGGATGATGATCTATTTCGGCTACACCAAATGTCCGGATGTGTGCCCGACGACGCTTACGATGATGTCGCAAGTGATGGACCAGCTGGGGGCACGCGCAGGCCGCGTCGTGCCGATCTTCATCACGGTCGATCCCGATCACGACACGCCACAATTGATGAAACAGTATCTTTCGTCCTTCGGGCCGCGGTTCGTGGGATTGACCGGACCCAAGAGTCATATCGCTTCGGTGAGCTACAAATATCGCGTTTACGTGCGCAGAGTTCCGCAGCCGGGCGGCGGATATGCGCTCGATCATTCCAGCGTGATCTATCTGATGGACCCGAACGGCAAGTTCGCCACCGATTACGACAACAGCCAGGGTCCTGACGACATCGCGGCCGATCTGAAGAAACGTATCTAGCGAAGCGTCACTTCATACCCTCCCCTTGAGGGAGGGTCGAAATTTGCGGAACGACAGTGGAGCAAATTTCGGGGAGGGGTGATGCTTCCCCAATACCCCTCCCCGAAAAATTCTTCGCTGCGCTCGAATTTTTCGACCCTCCCTCAAGGGGAGGGTTCGACTGTGAGTCGCGAGAGTCAGATGGTTGGAACAGGAAGGCCGGATTGCAGCGCGGCCGCGATCAGCGTGTTGCGCATCAGGTTGACGATCGTCATGGCACCGACACCGCCGGGAACGGGCGTGATTGCGCCGGCGCGCGACAGCGCCTCGTCGTAAGCCACATCGCCGACCAGTTTCGATTTTCCGCCGCCCGCATCGACACGGTTGATGCCGACATCCATCACGGTGGCGCCCGATTTGACCCAATCGCCTTTCACGAATTCCGGTTTGCCGATGGCCGCAACGAGAATATCGGCGCGGCGGCAGACGCCGGGAAGATCGCGCGTCTTCGAATGCGCCATGGTGACGGTGGCGTTCGCCGCCAGCAGCAATTGCGCGGCCGGCTTGCCGAACAGGAGCGACCGGCCGATGACCAGCGCGTCCATTCCCGCGATGTCGCCGACCACTTCCTTCAGCATCATCATGACGCCCATCGGCGTGCACGAGATGAGATGCGCGCGGCCGCTAAGCAGAAGGCCCGCATTCGTCGGCGTCAGCGCATCGACGTCCTTCGCCGGATCGAGCGTGTCGAGCACGGCGGCTTCCCGTACCTGCTTCGGCAGTGGCATCTGCACGAGAATGCCATGCACTTTCTTGTCTTCATTCAGCTCACGCACCTTGGCGAGCACCTGCTGTTCCGAGGAATCCGCCGGCAGGTGAAAGCTCACCGAATGAAAGCCGAGGCTTTCGGCCGTCTTGTTCTTGTTCTTCACATAGACTTCGCTCGCCGGATCGTGGCCGACGAGAACCGTGGCAAGGCCGGGCGCGATTCCGTGCGCGGATTTCAGCCTTGCGGTCTCGGCTTCGATCTTCTCGCGCAGCTTTGCCGCGAACGCCTTGCCGTCGATGATGCGTGCCGTCATGTCCTGTTCCCGAATTCTTGCAGCTTCTGTGCGAGGGCCTCCGTATTGCCCGCGATTTCGATGCGTTTCAATCGCGATGTTTCGCCGCTCACGATGCGGATTGCCGATTTGGCAACGTCCAATTCCCTTGCCAGCAAAGCGGTGAGCGATGCATTCGCTTTGCCGTCTTCCGGCGGCGCTGAAACGCGGGCCTTGAGATACATTTTACCCGACGCATCGGCCGCCCAACCCTCGATGGCATCGCGGCCTCCTTTGGCCGTCAGCCGGACATAAAGGCGAACCGCGGAGTCCAGCCGTTCGAAGGGATCAGCCAAAGCCGAACCGGGCTTCGGCCCATACGATAGCGTATTCGATGAACCAGATCGCAATGATCACGACGAACGGCGAAAGATCGACGCCACCCAGCGGCGGGAGGATGCGGCGAATCGGGCGGAAGACGGGCTCCGTCAGCGCCCGGAGTGCGTTGTTGATCGCACGCACCGCGGGATTGTAGGTGTTGATCACGCCGAACATGATCAGCCAACTCGCGATCACTGCGATGATGACCACCCACCAGTAGATGTCGAGCAGCAAGAGGATCAGGGCGACGATCGGATTGTGCATCAGGATTCCCGCGAACCGGTCGATGCGGGTTTTATGGCGCGCCATCCCCATTGCCAAGGCGGCCTCGCGGCAATTGACCTTGCCGCCGGATTGCCCAACGCTGGATGCCAGGGAGGCAACGGGCTTGGACATCCGGCAGGAACAGTTGCAAGCGGGCCTTGCCCGTTTCCTCGGCGCGAAATGGCGGCCGGGCACAACTGTAATGGACCTCGTCCATATACCCGGGGGCGCGTCGCGCGAAACCTGGCGCTTCATGGCGGCGGCAGGCGATGAAAGCCGCGGCATGGTCGTGCGCATCGATCCGGAGACCAGCCTCATCGACACGGATCGGCGCACCGAATATCGCGCCATCGAAGCGGCCTACCACTCGGGACTACCC
The DNA here is from genome assembly GCA_035517755.1 of Rhizomicrobium sp. Classification (GTDB taxonomy): domain Bacteria; phylum Pseudomonadota; class Alphaproteobacteria; order Micropepsales; family Micropepsaceae; genus Rhizomicrobium. The sequence goes on from DATIYG010000059.1 coordinate 3,790, forward strand.
GCGCCGGAACCGTTGTTTCTCGAAGAAGACGCGCAGTGGCTGGGGCGGCCGTTTTCGATCACCGCCGAGATTCCCGGCTGCCAGTCATCGCCGGATGCGTTTCCGTCGCAGCACCGGCAGGCCATCGGCGAGCAGAAATGGACGTGGCTCGGCAAGCTCGCGGCACTCGATCCGAAGACTTTGCACCTCGACGACGTGATGCCGGCAACGACGGTTGAAACCTGCGCCAGTGAGCAACTGGCGTATTGGGCCAAAGTGATTGTGGACGACGAGCTGCATCCCAATCCCATCGCCCATGCCGCGATCCGCTGGCTGAAGCGCAATCCGCCGCCGCCGGCACAGAAACTGAGTCTTGTCCATGGCGATTACCGGACGGGGAATTTCCTCTATTCGCCCTCCGGCAAGATCGAAGCCATCCTCGATTGGGAGATGGCGCACATCGGCGACCCGCTGGAGGATCTGGCGTGGTCGATGGATCCGCTGTGGTGCTGGAAGGAGCCGCAGCGCGCAGGCCTGCTGCTGCCGCATGCTGAGGCGATCCGCATCTGGGAACAGGCGAGCGGCCTGCGCGTGGACAAGCACGCGTTCCGCTGGTGGCAAGTGTTCGCGGCAGTGAAGGGAATCGGAATCTGGATTTCCTCGAGCGAAGAGTTCGAGACGAGCGCGAACAAGAAGCCGATTCTGGCGATCGCCGGTTGGCTGATGACCGACCGCGAGCAACGCATCCTTGCCGACTATCTGTCGCCGCATTCGGCGCACCGCTTCGTGAGGCCGTGACATGATCCCGAAAGGCTCCGGCGGCATCGCTCACATCGCGGGACGTATCGTGCAGGACCTGATGCCGCGCGCCGGCGATGTCTACATGGCGACGGACCTCATCTACCTGAGCCTGCTTCTCGGCATGGTTGCCGAGGATTACGACCGCGCCACCGACGTGCTCGTGACCGAAGAGCGCGAGCTGGTTGCGATTTTAGCGAAGGCCAGTGCGCATATGAAGGATGAAGGTTTGCGCAAACGCATCGCCGCCGCGTTGGAGAAAAAGCCTGCGAGCTTGCGCGTCTCTGACCTCACGGCGCGATCCGATACCCTGCTGCGGTTGTTGATCGAGGTCCACGAAGCAGTCGAGACGAACGACGCGGCGTGGGCGCGCGAGCTCGACGGCGAAATCTGGCGCTTCCTGGAAAAGCACGCGTCGCTGCGCGCTTATGAGGTTCCGGTGTAACGATGCTGAACAGACTGGACGACTTCCCCATCCATCAGACGCCGGAACCGATCGCGCATCCGGCAACCAGCGACCGGAACGTCTACGATCGCACCTGGTACAACGGCTACACGGCCGACGGATCGCTGTACTTCGCGCTCGGCATTGCGGTGTATCCGCATCGCGGAATCCTGGACTGCGCGTTCAGCGTGGTGACAGGAGGGAAGCAATATTGCTTTTACGGTTCGCGCCGGGCACCGGCCGAACGCACGGAGATGCTGGTCGGTCCGTTTCGTCTTGAAGTGTTGGCGCCCATGCGGCGCGCGCGCATCGTGCTGGAACCGAACGAGAGCGGGCTTTCCTGCGATCTCACCTTCTCCGCGCGCACGGCGTCGATCCAGGAAGCGCGACAGGTGCTCTGGTCAGGTGCGCGCCGCATCATGGATTCCACGCGCTTCGACCAGTTCGGCCGCTGGAGCGGAACCATTCAGACTCCCGGCGGTGAGATTATGGTCGATGAACGCACCTGTTACGGCACCAAGGATCGCTCGTGGGGCGTGCGCATGCTTGGCGAGCCGGAAAGCGGCGGCGCACCGAAGCTGCCGGGGAGCGTCTTCTTCCTGTGGGCGCCGATCTTCTGGGACGATCACATCTCGCACACGATCTTCTTCGACGGCGCGAAGGGCGAAGCGCTGGTGCGCGAAGGCATCACCGCGCCGCTCTATGCCAACGAAGATGCCATCCCCGGCGTGGAAGATGGCTGCGACAGGCGCATGGCCACGACGCGCCACCGCGTGAAATATCATCCGGGAACGCGGCTCGCGCGATCCGCCGAAATCGATCTGGTCGATCATGACGGTGCCACACGCACGATCGCGCTCGACCCAATCCTGAAATTCCAGATGAAGGGGCTGGGCTACGGCCATCCCGAGTGGGGCCACGGCATGTGGAAGGGCGAGCTCGCGATCGGGCACGACGCGTTCGATCCGGCCGCGCTCAATCCGCTCGAGCCGTGGCATCTGCACACGCAGCAAGTGGTGCGCGCCAGCGACGGAACGCGGCAAGGAATCGGCGTGCTGGAGCAGATTTGCTTCGGTCCTTACGAACCGGCCGGCTTCGAGAGCTTCCTCGA
>DATIYG010000060.1:0-13770 GCA_035517755.1 Rhizomicrobium sp.
CGAGTCGCGTCTACCTGATCGACCACGCCGGAGCGGCGCGCGGCAATGGCGGAACCGCTGTCGCGCGCGACCACACCCTCGAGACCCGTGCCGACCAACGGCGCTTCGGGCCGCAGGAGCGGCACGGCCTGACGCTGCATGTTCGAGCCCATGAGCGCGCGATTGGCGTCGTCGTTCTCGAGGAACGGAACGAGCGCCGCGGCTACGGACACGAGCTGCTTCGGCGACACGTCGATGAACTCGACCTGGTCGGGCGTCGTCATCATGAAGTCGCCATGCTTTCGGCAGGACACGAGTTCGTCGGTAATGCGGCCGCGGCCGTCGATCGTCGCGTTGGCCTGGGCGATGGTGTACTTCGCCTCCTCCATCGCCGAGAGGTACACGACCTCGTCGGTGACGTGCTTGTTCACCACGCGGCGGTACGGGCTTTCGATGAAGCCGTACTTGTTGACGCGCGCGTAGGTGGCGAGCGAATTGATCAGGCCGATGTTCGGGCCTTCCGGCGTCTCGATCGGACAGATGCGGCCGTAATGCGTCGGGTGCACGTCGCGCACTTCGAATCCGGCGCGCTCGCGCGTCAGACCGCCCGGTCCAAGGGCCGACATGCGGCGCTTGTGGGTGACTTCGGACAGCGGATTGGTCTGGTCCATGAACTGCGACAGCTGCGAGGAGCCGAAGAACTCGCGCACGGCCGCCGCCACGGGCTTTGCGTTGATCAGGTCATGCGGCATGACGGTGTCGATATCGACGCTCGACATGCGCTCCTTGATCGCGCGCTCCATGCGCAGGAGGCCGACGCGGAACTGGTTCTCCATCAGCTCGCCGACCGAGCGCACGCGCCGGTTTCCGAGATTGTCGATGTCGTCCACTTCGCCGCGGCCGTCGCGCAGATCGGCCAGCGCCTTGACGATGGCAAGGATGTCCTCCTTGCGCAGCACGCGCGTGGTGTCCGGCGCGTCGAGCGACAGGCGCATGTTCATCTTCACGCGGCCGACCGCGGAAAGATCGTAGCGCTCGCTGTCGAAGAACAGCTGGCCGAACAGGGTCTCGGCGGTCTCCAAGGTCGGCGGCTCGCCGGGGCGCATGACGCGGTAGATGTCGATCAGCGCCTGCTCGCGGCTGTGGTTCTTGTCCACCGCGAGCGTGTTGCGGATGTAGCCGCCGGTGGTGATGCCGTCGACATTGATGACGTCGATCTCGTTGAACTCGTTTTCCACGAGCTGGGCGAGATTGGCGGCATTCAGCTCATCGCCGGCTTCGACAAAAATCTCGCCCGTCTCCGGGTTGACCATGTCGAGCGCGGAATAGCGGCCGACCAGTTCGTCATCGCTGAGCGCGATGACCTTGACGCCGTCTTCCTGCCACTTGCGCAGCATGCGCTGGGTGATCTTGGTGCCGGCTTCGGCGAGCACTTCGCCGGTCTTGGCATTCGTCCAGTCGGACGTCGCCTTGGCGTTCTTCATCCAGCCGGGCTCGACGGGCGTCGTCCACTGGCCGTCCTTCGTCCGCTTGAATGCGATCTTGGTGTAGAAATAATCGAGGATCTGCTCTTGATCGAGGCCCAGGGCATAGAGAAGCGTCGTCACCGGCAGCTTGCGCCGGCGATCGATGCGGACATGGATGATGTCCTTCGCGTCGAACTCGAAGTCGAGCCACGAGCCGCGATAGGGAATGACGCGCGCGGCGAACAAGAGCTTGCCGCTCGAATGCGTCTTGCCCTTGTCGTGGTCGAAGAAGACGCCCGGACTGCGGTGCATCTGGCTGACGATCACGCGTTCGGTGCCGTTGATGACGAAGGTGCCGTTCTCGGTCATGAACGGGATGTCGCCCATGTAGACATCCTGTTCCTTGATGTCCTTGACCGACTTGGCGCCCGTTTCCTGGTCCACATCGAACACGATGAGGCGCAGCGTCACTTTCAGTGGCGCGGCATAGGTCATGGAGCGCTGCTGGCACTCCTCGACGTCGTATTTCGGCTCCTCGAAGTGGTAGTCCACATATTCGAGCAGCGAGTTCTCGGAGAAATCCCTGATGGGGAAGACGGAGCTGAAAACAGCCTGCAATCCCTCGTCCAGGCGGCCGCCATCCGGCTTCGCCACCTGCAGGAACTGATCATAGGATGTCTTCTGAACCTCGATGAGGTTCGGCATCTGCGCGACTTCGTGCATCTTGCCGAAGTATTTGCGGAGCCGCTTGCGTCCCGTGAAAGACAGAGTCATTTCGCCGATTTTCCTTTTACTTGCCTTGGCTTACGGCCGAAATAGGCCTTCCGAACTCGAAATGCGTCACACAATGGCGAGTCCCGCCGTCCCTCCGGGAGCCATGCTTCCGGAGGGGGCGGGGGTGATCCAGATATGTCGCGTGAGCGGAGTTTCAACCCGCCACGCCTCCTTTGTCTACTTCAGCTCGACTTTCGCACCTGCGTCTTCGAGCTGCTTCTTGATCTTCGCTGCTTCGTCCTTCGGAACGTCGGCCTTCACTTCCTTGGGAGCGCCCTCGACGAGGTCTTTCGCTTCCTTCAGGCCAAGGCCGGTGATCGCCCGGACTTCCTTGATCACGTTGATCTTCTTGTCGCCGGCATCAGCGAGGACGACGGTGAATTCCGTCTTCTCCGCTGCCGGTGCCGCAGCAGCACCGCCTGCCGCCGGAGCCGCCGCGACCGCGACCGGAGCCGCCGCCGAAACGCCCCACTTCTCCTCCAGCATCTTCGAGAGCTCTGCCGCCTCGAGGACGGTCAGGCTGGAAAGATCTGTGACGAGTTGTTCGAGATTTGCCATGTAAGTCTTTTCCTTCGGATTTGAAGAGGTTGATGCTCGATTGCCGACCTATGCCGCTTCCTTTTTGGAATACGCACCGATTACGCGGGCCAGCTGTCCCGCCGGCGCCTGAAGGACGCCAGCGATCTTCGTCGCCGGTGCCTGCAAGAGCCCCAGGATCTTGGCCCTGAGCTCGTCGAGCGACGGCAGTTCGGCCAAAGCCTTCACGCCGTTGACATCGAGAGCCTGCGTTCCCACCACGCCGCCCAGGATCACGAGCTTGTCGTTTTCCTTGGCGTAGGCCACCGCCACCTTCGAGGCCGCCACCGGATCCTTGCTCACGGCAATTCCCGTTGGCCCCTTGAACAGATGGGCGATGCCCTTGGCGGGCGTTCCATCAAGAGCGCGCATGGCAAGACGGTTCTTCGCCACCTTGAACGACGCCCCGGCCGCGCGCATGCGGGACCGGAGATCGCTCATTTGTGCGACCGTCATGCCGGAATAGTGGGCGACAACCACGGAGCCGGCCTCGCTGAAGACCCCTTTCAGGTCTTCGACGACTTCAGCTTTCTTGGCTTTCTCCACTTTGCACTCCTTATCCGATCCCTCGCCTTTCGGTTCGGGATCAGGTCAACCGACGAAACGTGGCGATCCGCTTCGTCCCCTGTTGCTGGACCTTCACTCCTTCGGGGCTCGCTATCGCTCGCACCTCAGGATGACGTCCGTCCTGCCCCAGGGCTTCAATCCGAACCTGCGGAAACTCCGCGAATTCGTTCTTCGCCCCGTCTATGCGAGCATCAATTAAGCCTTGCGGCACTCGCAGTCTCGGACAGGTCATCGAGCCATCGCCTGCTCGAACTCGTTCTCCTTATTCGTCATGCTGAGGTGCTCGGCATCGCCGAGCCCCGAAGCATGACTTACGCAGCAGCACCAACGCCGACGCTGGGCAGCGCGATCTTCACGCCGGGACCCATCGTCGAGCTGATGGAAATCTTCTTCACGTAGGTGCCCTTGGCACCCGACGGCTTCGCCTTGTTCACGCTGTCCACGAACGCCTTCACGTTCGCGAGGATCGCATCCTCGGTGAAGCTGGCCTTGCCGACGCCGGCCTGAACGATGCCCGCCTTTTCGACGCGATACTCGACCGCGCCACCTTTGGCGTCCTTGATGGCGCTTGTGACGTCCATCGTCACGGTGCCCACCTTCGGGTTCGGCATCATGCCGCGCGGACCCAGCACCTTACCGAGACGGCCGACGACGCCCATCATGTCGGGGGTCGCAATGCAGCGGTCGAAATTGATCTCGCCCTTCTGCACCTGTTCGGCCAGGTCTTCGGCGCCGACGATATCGGCACCGGCTTTCTTCGCCTCTTCCGCCTTGGCGCCCTTCGCGAACACGGCAACGCGCAACGCGCGCCCGGTGCCGGAGGGGAGCGAAACCACGCCGCGGACCATCTGGTCGGCATGGCGCGGATCGACGCCGAGATTGATCGACAACTCGATCGTCTCGTCGAACTTCGCGGTTGCCCGGGCTTTGACCATCTTCACGGCCTCTTCGACCGGATAGAACTTCTCGTGGTCGACGCCGTCGGCGGCTTTCTTGAAGCGCTTCGAAATCTTCGCCATGGCCGTTACTCCCGCACCTGGATGCCCATCGAGCGCGCCGAACCTTCGATCAGAAGCATCGCGTTCTCGATATCATTGGCATTCAGGTCCTTCATCTTGGCCTTGGCGATCTCGCGCACTTGCGCCTTGGTGACCGTACCCACAAAGGTGCGGCCGGGAGCCTTGGAGCCACTGTCCAGCTTCGCCGCCTTCTTGAGGAAGAACGATGCCGGCGGAGTCTTCATGTCGAAGGTAAAGGACTTGTCCGAGAACACGGTGATCGTCACCGGAATCGGCATGTTCTTTTCCATCTGCTGCGTCTTGGCGTTGAACGCCTTGCAGAACTCCATGATGTTGAGGCCGCGCTGACCCAAGGCAGGACCGATCGGCGGCGACGGATTCGCCGCGCCGGCGGGCACCTGCAATTTGACGTAACCCACGATCTTCTTTGCCACTGTCTAGTCCGCCTCCTTAGCGGTTTGCGGTGCATGCGGACCGGGCCGGCCCTCCCGCGATTGTGGTCAGACCTTTTCGACCTGACCGAATTCCAGTTCGACCGGCGTCGCGCGGCCAAAGATCGACACGGCGACCTTCACGCGCGAGCGGTCCTGATCCACTTCCTCGACCACGCCGGTGAACGAGGTGAACGGGCCGTCCGCCACCCGCACCTGCTCGCCGATCTCGAAGCTGATCGTCGACTTCGGATGCTCGGCGCTCTCATGCGCCTGGTTAAGGATGCGATCGACCTCACCCTGGCGCAGCGGCATCGGCTTGTTGCCCTGCCCGAGGAAGCCCGTGACCTTCGCCACGTTCTTCACCAGGTGATAGACCTCGTCCGTCAGCTTGGCGTGCAGCAGCACGTAACCCGGCAGGAATTTTCGTTCGGCGCTCTTCTTCTGGCCGCGGCGGATTTCCACCACTTCCTCGGTCGGCACCACGACATCGACGACGAATTCCTCGAGGTCCTGGATCTTCGCCTGACGCTTGATCTCCTCGGACACCTTGCGCTCGAAATTCGAGTAGGTGTGCACGATGTACCAGCGCGCATCCGAGCGCGGCTCCGCCTTGGCTTCCGGTGCTGTCTGTGTGCCTGCTTCGCTCATTCCCAAACCTTCGAGGGCCTAGCCCAGCGCGCCGATCAGCCAGCGCTCGCCAAGCGCCAGCACCCAGTCGACGCCGAAAAAGAACACCATCGTGATGCCGACCATGATGAAGACCATGAGCGTGGTCAGCCACGTCTCCTTCCAGGTCGGCCACGTCACCTTGTCGATGCCTTCGCGCTTCACTTCGCGGAAGAACTTGAGGAAGCTCTCGCGATGCGGCGGCGCTTCGGCCAATGCCCTGTGCCCCGTGTCGTCGGTGTTCTTGGTTGCTTCGGCCACTGGGCGAAATCCGTTCTTGTCTGTTGGCAGGAGTGGCAGGGATCGAACCCGCGACCTACGGTTTTGGAGACCGCCGCTCTACCAGCTGAGCTACACTCCTAGCGGCAAAAAAGCAGCGCGCCGGGAGCCCTTGCCCGCCAGCGCGTCTTGCTCTTTTGCCAAGGCGGGGGGTTTACCAGTCCGAGTCCAGCCACGCAAGCGGGTTCGGGACAGAAATATGCAGCAATCAACCGGTTTTCCAGACCCGGGAAATCGCTACGTTATCAGCCTACTATAACCCTGTTTTCATGTGCCGACGCATCTGTCGCCCTGGCCCAAAGGCCGAGGGAGCAGCCCCGGTCAAACGACATGGGTAAGTTTCTTCCACCAGGCCGCGACGGTCGAAGCCATGCTGGCCGCGGTCAGGAGGTACAGGAGCCACTGCACCGGCTCGGCGACGTCATCGGGCAACACCAACGTGGCCGCGCCAAAACACAGGGTCGCCATCAGGGTGAGCTGCCGCCAGGGAATGGGAAAGCGCCGAGCCCGCTTCCACTCCTCCAGTTCTTCCTCGACCGAACGTTCCGGTTCGGCGGGAGCGGTCTCCAGGGAGCGGGCTGGCACCTCGGCCGGGATGACCGCTTCATCCCTCGGCTTGCGCAGGTCCAAAGGCTGCGCGCGTCCGAACACCTGACGGGGTGCGGGCTCATCGGCTGGAGGCGCAGTGCGCCGGCCAAAAGCGGGTTGGGGCATCTGCCGCCCTCCCTCGGGGAACGGCAGAGAGTCTTCACCCTTCGGGTTAGAGGCTGATTAAGAAATCTGGAGCGGGTGAAGGGAATCGAACCCTCGTCATCAGCTTGGAAGGCTGTTGCTCTACCATTGAGCTACACCCGCATGGGCCCCGACCGTAACGCAACGAAATCTGGCCTGCCATCCGAAGCTGCGGAGGCTAGCTTGCCGAGCCGTAGCTCGCGGCAACCGGCCCGCCTTCGCCTTTCAGGCTTCGGCGCGGCAGCCTTCGTCGCTTCGCGAGCGAAGGCTGGTGGGGGAAGTAGGACTCGAACCTACGAAGGCTAAGCCAGCGGATTTACAGTCCGCCCCCTTTGCCACTCGGGACATTCCCCCAGAACCGGAAATTCGATGCATTCCTGAAGCTTGGGCGGGCGGATATCGGGCAATTGTCCCGGACTGTCAACCAACCGGGCCGGCTCCAAAATGAAAACGGCCCCGCACACCGGAGCCGTCCGCGTCAATTCTTCAACCGACGTTCAGTGCACCGTCGGCACCGACCGAAGCGCCGGTTTGTCCGAAGCGACATCGCCGCCGCAATGCTCGGCGAACCGCTTCAGGATGAAGGGCCAGCCCGTGTCGGAAGCCATGCGGCCGCAATATTCGTCAGAACTCGTGCCGTGATTGGCGAAGCTGCGATGTTCGAGTTCGATGCGCGTGCCGCCCGCGCCGTTCGATTCGAATCGGATTTCCACTTCACTTGCATGCGTCGGGTCGGGCTCGGGCGAATGATTGGGCGCGATGTGCCAGCGGAGAATCATTTTCTCCGGCGGCATCCAGCGCATGACGCGCGCGATGTCGACGCGAAAACCTTCCGGGCCACGTTCCCACATCACGCCGCCCTTGCGGCCTTCGAGGAACAGATCCTCCATCGCGTCGCCGGCATAGGTGTACTCACGCGGCCACCAGCGTGCGATGTCATGACGGAATTTCTCGAATGCGGACGCGGGGTCGAGCGCCACGACGACATGGCACCGCACGCGGTCGGTGCGGGCGAATTTCTCAAGGGCGCGAGTATGAATGGTCATGGGACAACCCTCATTACGCAGTTTGAAACTCCACCAACTGGGCTTCGTTCCCTGTCCCCATTGGGCAAGCTTGTCTTAAGTGGTTAGGATTGTTCGATGAACAAGGCCCCCCAACGCAGCGTTTCCGGCGGACTCTGGCTTTATGGGCTGCATCCGGTGCGGGCGGCGCTTGGGAATCCGCAACGAAATGTGAAACGAGCGTTGCTCACAGAACACGCCGCTTCGGCCATCGGGAAGCCGTTGCTGGCGCGGGTGCGGCATGAAATCACGTCCGCGGATGCGGTGGCGCGCATGCTGCCGCAAGGTTCTGTTCATCAAGGCGTGGCGCTTTCCTGCGACCCGCTCCCAAAGCGGGACATCGAGAGCGCATTGGATCAATCTTTAGATAAGCGGCGCGTGGTCGTCGTGCTGGACCAGATTTCCGATCCGCACAATGTCGGGGCGATCCTGCGATCGGCCGCCGCGTTCGGTGCCAGCGCGGTGATTGTCCAGGACCGGCATGCGCCGCCCGAATCGGGCGTGCTGGCGAAATCCGCATCCGGGGCGCTCGATATCGTGCCGTACCTCGAAGTCGTGAACATCGCGCGTGCACTCGACGAACTCGGCGAACTGAGATTCTGGCGCGTCGCGCTCGCCGGCGATGGCGAGCAGCCATTGGCCGAAGCCGTATCGAGCGGCGATATCGCTATCGTTCTGGGTTCGGAGGGTTCGGGCATTCGCCGGCTGGTGCGCGAGCGATGCGATACCGCTGCGTTCATCCCGATCGATGCAGAAATGGAAAGCCTGAACGTCTCGAATGCCGCCGCCGTCGCGCTTTACGAAGTGCGCCGGACCTGATCTTGGGCCCAGAAACCATGGCATGTGCTCGCGCCCTTGCAGCTGCCGCCGGAGTCATAATGGCGGCCTGGAGCGTCTCTCCGGCTGTAGCCGCACCCTGCCAAAGACAGTCTCTGGGTGGACAAGAGAGCTGGCACGCTCTCCGAATCGGTGAACCCGAATGGTCCGCAAAGAAGTACGTCGATCTTGGCGACGGGAAGCGAACTCTCGCGACCTACGTCGAGACGAGCAAAGGCAACGGCACTATCCGCATCAAAAATCTTGAGCTGCGCGCGTATCGCGCGCATGCCGGCGAGGGATTTACCTATAGTCCTTACGCTTTCACCGTTGAGCTCTCTACGAAATCGGGATCGTCCGTTTGCACGCTTTTCGTCAGCGGGAAAATCGTGACCCTGGACGACAACGGCGAAAGGGTCTCGGAGCGACCTGTAAAGCTCGTCTATGAATACGACGCCAAGCGCGGCGCTTTCCGGCGCGTCGAAACGCACACGCCGGTACCGATCGACGACATTGAACTCTCGCTGGCGAAGTGAATCGCGATCAGAACAAGGCCGCCACGACGTTCTCGCCACCGTAATCTTCGATGAAGACGAGAACCTTGTAGCCGTCGGTCAGCTGCACATGGCCGTCGGCGTCGTGCAGCATCATGCCGTTGTTGGCCATCGTCGCAGTGCGGCGGTCATAGGCGAATTTCGGCATCAGGCCTTTGTACTTCGACTTGATCAGCGAAAAGAGCACGCGGGCATTTTCCGGCGCGAGCCGCACGCAGCCCGCACTCGCCCGCTGGCCGAGCAGGCTGATGTCCCCGCCGGTGGCGGCATGGATGGCAAGGCCCGTCTGATAGCCGCCGGTCTCCCAGTTGAAGAACATCGCGTAGGGCATGGGCGACTGCCACTGGCCCGAGACGTGATGGACATACATGCGCTTCGAATCGAGTTCGTAATAGCCCTGCGGCGTGAAGCTCGGCTGCTTGTCCCCTGCCGGATCGAGTTCGACCTTCTCGCGTCCCGTCGAGACGGCCCAGTTGTAGAGCAGCTTGAGATCCCCGCTCGGTTGCTTCTCGAACACATACATGTGCTGCGCCCACGGACCGGCGCTCGCCTTGCTCACGTAGAGGAACAGCTGGAAATTCTGGAACATCTCGCTGGTGAGGCTGTCACGGAAGCGCTGCGTGACGCGCGCGATCTCCACTCCGGACAGCGGCGGCAAAGTCGGCGCCGTTGTCTGATTTGAAGGTGGCGGCGTCGAAACAGGCGTCGTGGCTTGCGGCGCGAGTTGCAGTTTTGGTGCTGGCAGCTCCAGCTTTGGTTCGACGCGCGGCGTTGCGTCGGCGATTTGCGCATGCTCTTCCGGCAATACAGACGGACGGAGTTCCGGCGCCGGCTTCACCGGCTTCGGATGCGATGTGAGCTGCGCGACGACGGGATGCTTTCGCTCGACATGCGCGGCAACGCGCTGCGGTGCCTTCGCGGTCGCCATCTTCGGAGCCTCGGCCTTGTGCTCGAACAGCGATGCGACTTCGCGGCCGATGTAATGGCCTGCCGGCCGCAGGACATGCTTGTTCAGCGCGACGGCGCCTTCGTAGCTTGTGTGACCGATGAAGGCGGCAGTCTGGTATGTCCCGACTTTCAGTGCAGGGTGATGTGCGAACAGGATGGCGACGCCGAACACTGACACGCCAGCCAGATAAATCGCACTCAGTTGCCTGACAGCCATAACCCGCCCGCCGTGAGACGACACAAAACGCGCGAAGGGCGCCGTTCGTCTCACTTTGACACATGGAACCGTTAACAGGATCGCCTGAGTTTCATGCCGAGGCAAGGGCTTAAGTTGCCATATTTATTAAGAAATTATGGCGACCAAGGGGGCAGAGCCCGGCTCGTTCTGGATGAGAACCAGCACCCGATAGCCGGGCGCCAGCGCCGGATTTCCGGCCGGATCTCGGGTCATCCGGCCATTTACATCGGTCGAGCTGCCGTCCATCGCGAAGACCGGCACGTCGCCGTGCTCCTCCTGCTGGAAGCGCTGGAACAGGGCCTTGGCCTCCTCCGGCGGAAGCCGGACGCAGCCGCCGGATGCGCGATGACCGAGATCGGCCTCGTGCCCGATGCCGGAATGAAGCGCCACGCCGGTCAGATGTCCGTGGATTGTGTAGTTGAGGAACATCGCCCACGGCATCGGCGCGTGATGCCAGCGGGCGGAGAAGTGCACGCGGTCGAAACGATCGGGATCGAGCTCGAACAACCCGGTCGGCGTCGTGGTGAAGTATTTCTCCTGCCGCTCGCGGCCGGTCGAAACCGCAACGGCCTTTTCGAACACGAGGTCGCCGTCATCGCCGCGATGGTAGATGAACATGTGCTGCGCCCATGGTCCGGCGCTCGCCTTGCTGACATACAGGAACACATTGAAGTAGCGCGCCAGCTCCGGCGGCACGCTTTCGCGGATGCGCGCCGCAATTGCTGCCGGCTGTTCGCCGGACGCAAGATCGACTGACAATGGCTGGGCCGGCGGAGACGGCGATGACAGCGCCGCCGGTGCGGGCTGCGGCGGAGCGGCGGCTGCAAGCTGCTGCGTCTTCGTCACCGCCGTCTCAGTCGATTGTGGCGCCGCTTGTGCCAGCGCGTTCGGTGACGGCGTCGTGGCAAGCGGCGTGGCGCGGCCCGTCAGTGCATCGACGGCGGCCGCATCGACAGGATCGGTGGATGTTTTCGCCTGCTCGACCGGAGCAAGCTGAGGTGCAGAGAAGACTCTGGCTGCTGCAATCCTCGGCGCTGGCCTGACAGGCACAATGTGAACCGGCGCCGGCGCATTCGACGCCTCGGCAACTACTGCGTAGCGATACATCTGAATCGGATGGACATGCAGCGCCTGCAGCGCCATGGCGACAAACATGCCGCCGAAAGCCAGCGTGGCGACGCTGGCCGCTTCCCGTACCCGCACCATGCGTAAAAGTTTATGAATCCTGCGCCGGAACTCAAGCCGAAGGCGCCGACGCTATGTCCTGTCGCAATGTCCGGCTGGCCCGCCAGTAGCAAAAGGCCGCGACGGAGCCCGAAACCAGGGTGAACATCAGCGCCCAGCGCAGCGAATCGCTTCCCAGAGACGGCCGCAGCAAATCGCTGATTTCACCGATGGTCAGCGGTCCGAGACCAAGCCCGATCATGTTGAGAATGAACAGAAACAGCGCGACGGACGTCGCCCGCATGCGCGGCGACACCATGCCCTGCACCGCCGCAAGGCCGGGACCGACATAGATCGCCCCCATGAACGAAGGAACAACTGCGGCTGCAAGAGCGAGTGTGATGCTTTGCGAGAGAAACACCACCGGACCGAACGGCAGTGCGAGCAGCACGCCAGTCATCGGCACGATCACCAGCGCGCGCAAATCCTTCTTGCCGAATCGGTCGGCGATGACTCCGGAGAAGAACGTTCCCGCAGCACCCGGAATGCCGGTGAGCAGCGCCAGCGTAAGTCCGGTTTGCAGCGGATTGAAATGATGCGAGGTCGTCAGGAACAGCGGCAGGAACGCCACCAGCGAATACCCGCTGAACGAGTTCATCCCCGTGCCGATCGCGATCCAGCGAAATGACTTCAGCGACCACAGCCGCGCCACGACCGACCAGAACGACGGCGCGTGACCGCTATCCATCGCGCGCTCCGCAGTTCCACGAACCGGCTCGCGCACCGTGAGCAGGACGAGGAAGACCAGGACCAGTCCGGGAATGCCGGCGGCGAGGAACGCGTCGCGCCAGCCAAAGTTCTGTGCAATCCAGCCGCCGCCGAAGAAACCGAACAGCAGACCGATGTTGAGCCCGGCGGAGTAGAACGACAGCGCGGTGGCGCGCTGCTTCGGCGGATAATAGTCGGCGAGGATCGCGCTGATCGAAGGTCCTGTGCCGGATTCGCCGATACCGGTGCCAAGGCGGGCCAGCACGAGGTGCCAGAAGCGCGCCGCCAGGCCGCAGAACACCGTCATCAGGCTGAACACGAAGAGCGATCCGGCGATGATGTTCCGCCGGTTGAAGCGGTCGGCGAAGATCGCCAGCGGTATGCCGAGCGTCGCGTAGACCACCGCGAACACGGTTCCCGACAGCGCGCCGAGCGCCACGTCCGGCAGCACGAACTCCTTCTTGATGAGCGGCAGGAGGACGTTGAGGATCTGGCGGTCGAGATAATTGACCACATACACGAGCGTCAGGATCACCAGCACGTAGTGCCGGTAGCCGGGCCAGGCGGAACTTTTGGCAGATGCCTCCGCTGCTCCGCCCTGCTCAACTGCCATGCCAGCCCTCGCCCTCTTTTGTGCGACCCTAGCAGAACCGGACGGCAGGCAAAGCGAAATGCCGCTATCATGCACGCGGAGGTTCGCCATGAGTCCGCTGCGCCCCGAGACGCATCTCGAAACCCACGACGTGTTCAACCAGCCGCCGCCTTTCGAGGACGTGAATCTGTTCACGTCCGACGTTGTGCTGCAGGAGGCAGTGGCACGCGCTGGTGGTGGCGCGCATCGCGAGCGGCTCGCGGCGTTTGGCGCACGTTGTGGTTCAGCGGAAGTTGCGGAATGGGCGATGCAGGCGAACCGCAACCCGCCGCAGCTGCGCTCCTTCGACCGCTACGGTGAGCGCCTTGATGAGGTGGAGTTTCATCCCGCCTATCACCAGTTGATGGCGCTGGGCATTGGTGCCGGGATTTCGTCAGCCGCATGGAGCGGCGCATCGGGCGGTCACGTGCTGCACACGGCACTCGAATTCCTGATGGCGCAAACTGAGCCTGGCGTCTGCTGCCCGATGACGATGACCTATGCCTCGCTTGCCGCGCTGGAGCACGCGCCCAAGCTGCTCGCCGAATGGCAGCCACGCATTCTCGCTTCGCAATACGATGGCTCGTCGCAGCCGGCGGCCGCCAAGCGCGGCGCCACCATCGGCATGGCGATGACCGAGAAGCAGGGCGGCTCGGACGTCCGCGCCAACACCACGCGCGCCACGAAGAATGCCGACGGCTCCTACACGCTTGTGGGCCACAAGTGGTTCTGCTCGGCGCCGATGTCGGACGCCTTCCTGACGCTCGCCTATGCCGAGGGCGGACTCACCTGTTTTCTCGTACCGCGCTGGAAGCCGGACGGCGAGCGCAACGCCATCCACATCATGCGGCTGAAGGACAAGCTCGGCGACCGCGCCAATGCGTCGTCGGAGATCGAGTATCACGGCGCGTGGGCGCAGATCGTCGGCGAAGAAGGGCGCGGCGTACGCACCATCATCGACATGGTGCATCACACCCGGCTCGACTGCATCCTCGCCCCGGCCGCGTACATGCGGCAAGCGCTCGCCAATGCCTTGTGGCATGCGTCGCACCGCACGGCGTTCCAGAAGAAACTGATCGATCAGCCGCTGATGCG
>DATIYG010000061.1:0-4089 GCA_035517755.1 Rhizomicrobium sp.
GTCGTCCGGCGACCAGGTCGCCACAACGCGCGGCTTGGGATAGAAGAAGCTGCGCGTGAGCTGCACGTCGCCCGTCTCCGCGATGATGGAATATTCCGCCCGGGCTCCGGCCTCGAGCATCCATTCGTCGGACAGTTTCCAGGTGCCTTGCGCGAAGATTTCGCCGCGTTTCTCGTCGACATAGGCACTGGCCGAGGGGATCGGGATGTTGACGCCGTTGTCGACGAACGAACTGCGCCCGTCGAGATAGTTGAAGGCACCTTCGATGCCGGCTTCGAGGCCGAGTGAATCCGTGATCGGATAACGAGCAGTGGCGCGGGCGATAGATTCTCCGGTGTTGGCGACGGAATGGAACACCTCGTTGTCGCCGATCTGGCGAGAGGCATTCAGATCGGTCTGGTGTCCGAGCCGTTGCAGGAACAGGGTTTCGAGATGCACACCGCCAAGCGGACCCTCCCAATGAAGGCCCAGTTCGCCCGTGTTGTTGTTGTTCTTGTCGGTGATCGCCTGGTTACCCGGCGGTCCGGTGTAGAAGAGCGCGGAGTCGAACGGCGAGGCTGAGAGCGCGATGTTTGCCTTGAACGTGCCACCCAGCAACGGGACCGTCGCAGCTCCGGTGAACTGTCCGCCGAAGCCATCGCCGTTGGATCGCGCATCCTGGCGGATCACGGTTCCATTCAACCGGTCGATGATCTTGTGAAAGCCCTTGCCGACCGAGTCGTCGTAATTGCCGGTGCGCGTGAGCGAGGCTTCGTACGTGCTGTCGCCGGAGTGCTGGGTGAATTGCAGACTGAGGTTCGGAACGGTGTGATGATCGTTGAGGAAGATCTGATCTTGAATGTCGGCAACGATCTCGGTTGTGTCGGCCTTCTTGCGAACGACATTGGCGACGACGGTTTGCCCCTGCATGTCGATTCCGGGCGCGCCGCCGCGGATCAGCTCGATGCGGTCGACATTGCTTGCGGGAATACGCAGGAGGATGGATTGGAGATCGTCGGTCTTCGACGTGGGCCGGGCGCCGTCGATCAGGACGTTGCCGGCCGTTCCCGCGAAACCCCGGGCGGACTTGCCGTCGTCAAAGTTGAAGCCGGGCAGCCGGGCGATCATGTCGTAGGCCGTGTTCGGGCGGGCCGCGGCAAAGAAGTCGGCCTGGTAGACAAGGATGCTGCTTTGCGCCGGCGGCGCATCCTCGGCCAGCACGGCCACGGTCATGCCGATCAGGGCGGCCGCCCCGAGGCCGCACCTCAAAATCCACCGCACCACAGATCCCCTACGCGCTCACACGCTTCCGAACATGGACGCGGATGTTCTAGAAGCAAAACCGGACAAGACTGCATGGCAGCCTTGACCGGAATGCCTATCTCAAAAGGTATGAAGCGGCGGTCAATGGTTGGACCGTCGCGAGCGCAGGTTTCAAGGAGTGCCCGGAATGGCTGACGATGACGACCTGACGTCGCTCCGTGTGCGGATCGAAGGATTCGTGCAGGCGGTCGGTTTCCGCAACTTCGTCATCAACGAAGCCAACCGGCTCGGCCTCGACGGTTGGGTGCGAAACCGGTCCGACGGCACGGTGGAGGCGCTGGTGTCCGGCGACACCAAGCTCGTGGAGTCCTTCGTCGCGTCCTGCATGAAGGGACCGGAAGGATCGATCGTGAAGAACATCGATCTCTTCAAGTCCGATCCGCCGGGGGAAAAGGGCTTCCACCGGCGGCCATCGATCTAGCGTCAGGCGCGCTTGCGGACGACCTCGCGAACCGCAGACACGAGAAACACGAGAAGACCGAGAAGAGCGATCCCACCCGCGGCTCCGGCCATCGGTCCGTAGGTCGTCTCACCACCGGATGTTGTGAGAACCAGATAGAGAATTGGAGACATTGCCAGCACGCCGATTGTGGACAGCAGGAAGTTGATCCACGCGAGACGCGGCGAATACGTGTCCTTGGTCAGGGCGTAGAACGTCCCGTACAGCGCAAGCGTCACCCAGCCCAGCAGATTGATGTGCGCGTGCAGCGGCGCAAGCGTGAAGTCGTTATGGGCGCCCATGTATTCGCCGAGCATCATTCCGCTCAGCAGCAGAAGCCCTCCGACGAGAAAGAATGCGGCAGATACGCGTGGCATATTGTTCTCCCAGCCAATTCGACGGCGGGAAGGTGCCACAGGCCGTTTTCTAGTCAACGATCGGGCCGAAGACTTCCACAAAGGATCGCTTCAGTGCCGCATCCAAATCGCCCATCGAAACCGGAATGCCGAGATCGGCGAGGCTGGTCACGCCATGGACGCGAACGCCGCACGGCACGATGCCGCTGAAATGGGAGAGCTCGGGTGCGACGTTCAGCGCGATCCCGTGGAACGTCACCCAATGCCGGATGCGGACTCCGATCGCGGCGATCTTGTCTTCGCGATCGCCACGCGCGACCCAGATGCCGACGCGATCGGCGCGCCGTTCGCCTTTGACGTCGAATTGGGCGAGCGTGCGGATCAGCCATTCCTCGAGATCGCGCACGTAGCCGCGAACATCCGGCTTGCGCTGCTTGAGGTTCAGCATCGGATAGACGACGCGTTGTCCCGGCCCGTGGTAGGTGAACTGTCCGCCACGGCCGGTCTTGAACACCGGGAATCGCGCGTCGATCAGGTCGGAATCTTTCGCGCTGGTGCCGGCGGTGTAGACGGGTGGATGCTCGACGAGCCACACGCGCTCCGGGGCAGTCCCGGCGGCGATGGCTGTCGCGCGCTCTTCCATCGCCGCAACCGCCTCCGGATAGGGAAGCAGTCCCGGCCGCACGATCCATTCGGGCGGTGTGGTCGATGCTTCGGCGGTTAACGCGGCATAAACCATGATCGGCTCACCATCGGGCGGTCACTCCAGGTCCCGCACATGTCCACCAACATCGAAGGCGTCAAGGTCGAAATTTCCGTCGTGCTCGGGCGTTCCGTCATTCCGATGCACCAGCTGCTGCGCATGGGCCGCGGTGCCGTCATCGAACTGGATTCGCGCCAGGACAGCCCGATTACGATTCTGGCCAACGACCGGCCGGTCGCAAAGGGCGAGATCATGATCCAGGGCGAGAAGATTGCTGTGTCCGTCACGGAGTTGCTCAAAGCAGTATAATACAAATAAATCTGTGTTGTACATTCAATTTACCACCACCCGTATTGCATTATCCGAGTGACCCTCCTACCTCTTCTGTACAACACGGGAGAGGTTGGTGCTGCCAATCGTTCTCACAGACATCGGAAAGTCAGTGGGTCTGGCGGGTGCTGGCGAGGCGCAAGAATGTCGCCGGCGCACGCTGGAGGCTGCGGGTTTCGATCCCAAGCCGATCCCAAGCCTGGCATCCCCCAGCGATCTCAAGGGCTTGTCCGCACTCTTTGTTGCCGGACTTCCGCGCCAGGCAGCCACGCGGCTGGTGCGCCAGGCGAAGGCTGCAGGTGTGCTGGTGAATGTCGAGGACGAGCCGGGCCTCTGCGACTTCTATCTCCCGGCCATCGTCCGGCGGGGCGATCTTCTGATTTCGGTTTCGACGTCCGGCCGTGCTCCAGGATTGGCTAAACTGGTTCGCCGGTGGATTGAGCGGCGGCTCGGTGTGGAATGGGCTGAGCGGTTGAACGAAGTCGATCGGCGTCGTGTGGCCTGGCGCCGCCATGGGGCAAGCCCGCGTGAAGTTTCGGCCTGCACCGAAAAGCTGGTCGAGGAGCGCGGGTGGCTGGGATGAATGCCGTCACGGTCATTGATGTCGCGAACGACTTTCGGCCCCGGATCAGTGCCGGTGACGCAGCCACAACGCGTCTCAAGAGTCTGCTGGACGTTGTTCGAACACGAGATGCAGAGGGAATCCTCCGCCTCGCCTTGACCGAGCAGTTTGCGGGAAGATCAGCCATCGTTTCGTCGTTCGGTTCGGAGTCCGCCGTACTGTTGCACCTGGTGGCCAAGGTCGATCCGGCGGCACCGATCCTCTTTCTCAATACGGGGAAGCTATTCGGCGAAACGCTGCGCTATCGCGACCGTCTCCAGGACCAGCTCGGCCTTATCGATATCCGCGCGATCGGCCCACATCCCGCCGATCGCGCACAGCTCGACCCCGAAGGCAC
>DATIYG010000062.1:0-6353 GCA_035517755.1 Rhizomicrobium sp.
AGAAGGCACCAATGTCGGTTTTATTCGAGGCGCGATGAACCCCCAGATAATGAAACCGATTGTGGTAACCAGCATGCCGCCGAGAACCGCATCCTTGCCCGACGCGTAAATCGCGTAGACGCTGTAGAGCATGGCAACGAGCGCAATCGCGACATTGAGACGGTATGCGGTCCCTCCGATGCCGGCGATTTTCATCATCACCATCAGCGCCGACAATGCGACGATGTAGGGAATGACATTCGTGACGACGGCAAGATTCACAAGAACCGCGAACTGCTTGGTCAGCGTCGGAGATATCGTCGACGCCGCCATGAGAGATTGGATGAGCGCGATGGCAATCATCCCGGCAATGGGCGCGCCGAAGCGGTTCACTTTCGAAAAGAATGTCGGGAACATGCCTGCATCTGCGGCCGTTCTCCCCGTCTCAGCGATCGTGAATTGCCAGGCAAAGAGCGAACCAACGCAGGCCGACACCGCGAGCGCCATGATGACCGAGCCAACGACAGGGCCGAACATATGGGCGTACGCCAGACCGAACGGGCCCGTCGACTGGGCCAGCTCCGCGTTGGGCACGATTCCCTGTATGACAGTCGTTGACAGAATGTAGATCACGCCGGCGCCAAGCGTGCCGAACAGGCAGGCCAGCGGAACGTTCCGCTTCGGGTTTTCGACCGTCGCTGAATTTTGTGCGGCGGATTCCATTCCGAGGAACGCCCACAGGGTCAGCGAAATGCTGGAACCCATTCCGCTTAACAGACTGAGTCCCTTGGGATTCCATGCCGCCGCGAAAGTCGAACCGCTGAACCAGAACCATCCGATCACGGCGATTGCGCCAACCGGAATGATCACGCCCCACACCGTCACAAGGCCGATACGTCCCGTCCATTTGGCGCCGCCGAAATTCGCGACGGTCGTAAGCCATACCAGGACGATGGTGCCGATGCATGTGATGATCGGCGTGGATGAAAGAACGGGAAAAAACGCCGCAATATAGCCGAGCGCCGATATGGCGATGGCGACGTTGGCGACTGCCAGGGACAGAAAATAAAGAAAGAACGTGAGGAAGAAGCCCGGCTTGCCATAGGCCTCCTCGGCATAGGCGGCCATTCCGCCTTCGCGCTGGTTGAGCACGCCAGCCTCCGCGAGGCCCCAGGCAATGGCCATGGAGCCCAGCGCGGTCACGATCCACGACAAGAGCGAGATCGCCCCCACTTGCGCCATGTTCGCCGGCAGCAGGATGATCCCGGACCCCATCATGTTGATCACCACGATGAAGGTGAGTTCGACGAGGTTCATTTTTTTCGCCGAAGCCGGTTCCGTCATGGGGCCTCTCCCGGCGCGGTGATTTCGAAGCGGCGTGGGCGGAACAACAGGAGGCCTGCGACCAGTCCGCCCAGGCCGGCAATGTTGGTGACCGCATCGAATGTCGTCATCGCATATATGGCCAGCCCGATCAGCAATATTCCGCTCGCCGCCGGATAGACGCAGAGCAGAAGCCAATGCGGGTTTCTCTCCTTGCGGAAGACGTAAGCGGAAACGAGGCCCGCAAGCCCGTAATAGTAGGCGACAAGCAGCCCGACTGCGCGCACGGAATCTGCAATGATGAGGCTGACAGTCGGCATAAGCGACGAACCCCACAGGAGCACCAGGCCGACCGCGATCAGCACCAGCATGGCGCGCACCGGCGTCCGCGTACGCGCGTCCACCACCCCGAACAGATGCGGCATCGCACCGTCACGCCCCATCGCGAACAGGGTGCGGGAGAATTGCAGCATGGTGGTTTCGAGCGTGGCGATGCTGGAGAGGATAACCGCGACCGACGCGAAAAGCCCGCCAACCCGGCCCAGGCCTGAAGCGACTGCAATGTTGTAGATAATGTTGGCGTTGAAATTCCTTGCATCCTTGATGCTGAACAGGAAGAGCGCTGCCAGCACGAAGGCGACATAATAGAGGATCGTCACGAAGATGCTGGCGAACCCTCCATCGCCGGCACTCCGCTCGGCATTCGCGGTTTCCTCCGCGAGGTTGGCGGTCACATCCCAGCCCCAATAGAAGAACACGACCACGAGCGCCGTCGTGGCAAAGCTCTCAGGCGTGTAGCCGAACCCGAACCAGGACAAACGGAACGGATTGACCGTGCCCGCGCGCGCGGCATGCACAAATGCTCCGATCGCAACGACCGTGAGGATGACGAGGCCGACTCCGGTTATCGCCATCTGCACGCGGCTGCTCACTTCGATTCCCGTGATCAGAACTATGGCAATCGCCAGGAACCAGACGCTGGCCACGGCGGCGCTGAGCACGACGTTGGTCGCCAGCGCAGGATCGACGAAATCGAGCGTTGCCGTTGCGAGTGGAAAGCTGCCTGTCACCATGAACAACATGGTCGCCACCAGAAGCGCCCAGCCGGAGAAGAAGCCCCAGAACTTGCCGAAATAGACACTGGTCCATTGATAGGCGGCACCCGCGTGCACGTGGAGTGCGTTAAGGGCGCGATAGGCGACTGCGATGCCCAGCATCGGCACCGCGAAGATCAGAAGCGCTCCCGGCGACTGTGTGCCTGCCACGCCCAGAAGCACCGCGGTGGTGACGGCAATGGTGTAGGCCGGGGCCGCCCCGGCTACGCCCATCACCAGCGACTCGATGAAGGACAGCGAACCGGCCTTCAGCTCCGTCGTCATGCCCTTCGCGCTCAGTTGCGATAGGTCAGGGTGACGCCGATCGTGCGCGGCCTGAGCGCCGTCGCCTCGAACAGCAGCGTGTCGCTGTCCTGATGTGCCAGATCGAGTTGCGGATGGCTGTTGAACAGATTGTCCGCGAACAGGGTGACGATCGTGTTGCCGAAGGTGGCGCCTGCCTTCAGGCGGACGATATTCTGTTCCGGATTGGCCACCAGCGCCGGATCGAACGACGATGCCAGCGGATCGTGCGTCACCACGTCGGTGGCCGTCTGGCTCTGGTATTCGTAATCCGCGCGGATGAATGCATCGTGGCCGAGGACCTGGCCGTTGTATTGTGCGCCCAGCGAGAAGGTCCACGGGCTGCCCGGCAGCTTGTCGCCCTTCGATGCCAGAAGCTGGCCGCCGGCGATGCTGGTGGTGGTGAACTCGGCGTCCGTGTAGCCGACGCTGAAATCGATATCGAGCGCATCGATCGGCAGCCATTCGCCTTCCAGATCGAAGCCCGTGCTGCGCGCGCTGCCGACATTGGCCGTGTACTGGAATCCGCAGGACGGCAGGTAGTTGAGCTGCTGGATGTTGCTCCAGTTCAGATAGAAGACGCTTCCCGACAGCTGCAGCCGGTTGTTGAGGAAATTGTCTTTCGATCCCGCTTCATAGTTCACGACCGTGTCGGAGTTGTAGGCACCGGGCGCCTGGGTGATTTCCGTGCAGGCGCCGATCGGGAACTGCGCATTGGCGCCGCCGATGCGATAGCCTTTCGACACGGTGGCGTAGACCATGTCGTCATCGCTGATCTGCCAGGTGAGATTGGCCATCGGCGTGAACGGCGTTTCGTTCTGCTTGCCGGAGTTCGGCGTATTGGGTCCGAAATCCTGCGGGCCGTCCGCGTAGTTGTCGTAATCGAAATGCGTCTTTGCGATGCGCGCGCCGACCTGCAGCTTGAGATCGGGCGTGATGGCATAGGTCGCATTGCCGAACAGCGCGATCTGGCGCTCGTGGCCGAGCGTGTGGTTGATGTAGTCGTCGCCGTTCGGCAGGAGATCCTCGCACCAGACATCGAGCAGCACGTCACCGGTCGGCGGACCGTAACATCCGCCGACCGTGGGATCGCCCCACAGATAATCGGTGAGCGCGGCAAGCTGCGGATCGTGGATTTCCTCGACGCTCAGCTGCCGCTGCTGCGTGAAAAAGGCGCCAACCACCCACACCAGCTGGTCGTTCGGATCGTTCGATTGCACGCGCACTTCCTGGGTGAAGTTGCGCTGCGTGTTGGTGACGTAGTTGGTGGACCGGTAGGGACCGAAGCCGGGCAGATTGATCGCGCCCGGAAGCAGTAGCGGTTGCGGCGCGTTGAGGCACAGGCCGCCCGTGCAGGGCGTCGAGTAATCGATCGGAAGAACGCCCGTGCTTTCGGATTGCTGGAAGTAGGAAAGGTTGTAGAGCGTGCCGCTGTAATCCTGCACAACCTGCTTGCGGTCGAAGTAGGACGTGTTGGAGATCAGATCCGCGCCGCCGAGATTCCAATCTACTTTCACCGCCGGAAGGACGAAGCGATCCTTGTTGCCCATCTGCTCCGGCGTCTCGTTGATGTAGCGGCCGCTGCCGGGATCGGACAGCGCCACCCAATACTCGTCGTCATTGTTCACATTGCGGTTCTGGTAGAAGACGCTGGGCGTGATGGCGAGATTGCTTGTCGCCTGCCACAGCAGCTCGCCGCGCAGCACGTAGGTCTCGGTGTGGTTGTCGTTCTTCGCGATCGTGTTGCCAGTGTAGGGATCGACATGATCGATCCAGCCGCCGTCATGCCGCCACCACCCCGACACGCGAAAGCCGAGCTTGTCATCGGCAATCGGCCCGCCAAGGGCGAGACCTGCTTCGTAGGAGGGAGCGCCGTCCTGCGTGGTGGACACTTCGCTTCTCCCGAAAACCTGGAAATCGGTGAGGCTGGGCGTCGGCGTGATGAAACGCACGGTGCCGCCTTCCGAGCCTGCACCGAACAGCGTGCCCTGCGGTCCCCTCAAGACTTCCACGCGCTCGAGGTCGAACACGGCCGGCAACGCATTTTCGGAGCCGAAGCCGAGCGTGCGCAGCTGGATCGGCGTATCGTCGATATAGATGCCCGTCGTGGCATCACCTGCGGCGGAATTCACGCCGCGGATGGAGATGGCATTGGTGTCGGCGTTGAAATTCACGCCCGGCGTGTAAGCGACGAGATCGCCGAAGCTCTTGGCATTGATCTGGTCGAGTCGGTCGGAGGTGAAGGCGGTGATGCTCATCGGCACCTTGTTCAGGGATTCCGCGCGACGAGTCGCCGTGACGGTCACCTCCTCAATTCCACCTTGGGTTGCCTGCGCGAACGCCGGCGCCTGATCCAGTCCCAAAAACGCAATTGCGAGCGGGAATACCGCTCCGGCAACGATCTTGCGCATGATGCTTCCCCACTCCCGACTCGGGGATGTTGGGGCGGCGTCATTGAAGCGTCAAGAACACTTCAGATTGCCAGCAGCTCGTGTACGGCTCGGTAACCCATATCGATGGCGGAATCCGTATAGGCGCGGGCGCCCGAATCCGAGTTCGCGATGGCAATCCGGCCGAAACGTTGCCGTCCGACCACATTGGCCCGCTTCTCCGGCGGGATCGAGAAGTCGTCGAACAGGGGATTGAACTCGTAGGCATAGCCGTGCGGCCAGCGATTCACCGTAATCGCGAGCACGTCTTTCTTCGCCTCAAATCCGCCCGCGCCCAGCATGCGCTGGAGCTGATCGCGGATCTTCGCCTCATATACCTCGAACGGCGTCTCGAGAAGCTGCTGCCGGCCCATGCGATGCTGGTCGCGTTCCGGCAAGCCCGGCTGGACCGGCACATGCTGCAGGAAGAGCAGGATGGGGTCATCCGGCGAGCGCACAGACTTGTACGCGCCGACATCGACCGGCCAGTTGAGCCGCGTGGCGTTCCAATAGCATCCCGGAGCGGAAATACCGGCGATGCCGAGCTTGTGGAACGCGCGCCAGTTGCGGATGGCGACGCTCGTGTAGACCAGCGGAATCTTCACGAGGGTATGCAGCGCATCCTTCTGCGCGTCCGGCAATTCCGGGCACAGATAGGGGATCATCATGTTCCAGCCGGCGAGAATGCAGTTCGCCGCATGCACGCGATAGACGTTGCCGCCGCGCGCATAGGCGATCTCGACGCCTTTCGAACTGGCCGGTGTTCCGACATTGCGCACACCGACAACGGTAGATGACAGGCGAATGGCTATGGGGGCGCCAGCACGGTCGAGCATCGCGTAGTTCGCATGTGACGTGACGACATCTTCCGCCGTCTTGCCAGGCATCGCGTCCGGAATGAGATCGCGCACCAGAAGCCGCGCAATCGTCGCGTTGCCGTCCGGGAAATGGAACGTCGTAAGGTTCTTGTTCTCTTCATAGCCCGCGGCTGTGTAACCCATGCGCGCGATGGCGCCCTTGTCGAGCTTCAACCCTGCGAAGCCGGGTAATCCGAAACCCCAGCAATCGAGCGCCGGCTCGGCATCGATGCCGCTGCCCCATTCGTCATGCGTGATGGTCTGATAGAAGGCGAGCGCCTTCGGCCCGCACTTCATGTGGTCGCGCAGGTAAGCGAGATAGGACATGCGGCTGAGCTTGTCCTTCTTCTGCGCCGAGGTGAGGCCGG
>DATIYG010000063.1:0-5796 GCA_035517755.1 Rhizomicrobium sp.
CCAGCCCCAGGCGCCAAGGCGCGGGGGAGGTGCAGCGGGATTGAAGTCTGGCGGGCTCATGGAGTGGTAACGCGGAGGTCAGACGCCGTTTGCAGGAGATCGTGAATTATCCTTCAAATCTCTGGCCTTGAAAATGCCGAATCTGTCATGCTGCCTTCGCTTGGCCGTTTTGGGGGATGGAGCGGCTGCCGTGCCCGCGTGACCATTTGGAGGATGTCGGATGTTCCTGCGCACCATTCCCGCTCTCACTGCGTTCGTAACCGCTCTCGCCATAGCCTCGCCGATTGCTGCGGAAGAGGATGAAAGCACGGTCGACAAGTTCACCCAGAACGAGATCGTGCAGGACGCCGCCGGCTTCTTCGGCACGACCACGGAGGCCGTCGCCAAAGCGGTGCAGCGCGTGTTTGCCGATCAGGGACTCCCGGATGCCTACATCAAGGGTGACGAAGGCTCGGGTGCTTTTGTTGTGGGCTTGCGCTACGGGGAAGGCTGGCTGGTGCGCAAGCACGCCGAGCCGGTGAAGGTCTACTGGCAGGGGCCATCCATCGGCTTCGATGTCGGCGGCAATGCCTCGAAGGCGTTCATCCTCATTTACGACCTGCACGAGTCGGATCGGCTGTTCCAGAAGTTCCCCGGCGTCGAAGGCACCTACTATTTCGTCGCCGGCATCGGCGTGAACTATCTGCGCTCGAACCACATCACGATTGTGCCGATGCGGACCGGCGTCGGCCTGCGCGCGGGCGTGAACGCGGGCTATCTCACCTTCACGCGCAAGGCGTCGATCAACCCGTTCTGATGCTTCGTGGCTCAGCCGCTTCGCGACTGAGCACCTCAGCATGACGCCATCGCCGTCATCCTGAGGTGCGCCCGCAAGGGCGCCTCGAAGGATGCCTATTGCGCTGCGGCGGTTTCTTCGCTGCTCGTCCGTGGGCCATGCACCGTGGGCAGATAGAGCAGGAGCGCCGCGGCCACGTAGGTGGACGAGAAGGTTCCCACCACGATTCCGAACAGAATCGCGGCCGTGAACTGGAACAGCTCTGGCCCGCCGAAGATGAGCAGCGGAATGATCGAGGTTGCGGTTGCGCCGCTGGTCAGGATCGTTCGCGTCAGCATCTGATTGGTCGACAGGTTGATGAGATCGCCAAGCGCCATGCGTTTGTATTTGCGCCGGTTCTCGCGAATACGATCGAACACGACGACCGTGTCGTTGATCGAATAGCCGGCCAGCGTCAGCAGCGCCGCCACGCTGGTCAGTGTGAAGTCCCAGTGCAGGATTGAAAAAAGTCCCGCCGTGACGAACACGTCGTGACCGGTGGCGACTGCGGCCGCGATTCCGTATTGCCATTCGAATCGCACCGCGACGTAGATCGCGATCAGCACAATCGCAATCAGCGTCGCCTTCACGCCGTCGGCATACAATTCCTCACTGACCTTGGGCCCGATCACCTGCTGATTGCGAACCGTGTAGGCAGAGCCCAGCTTCGTCTTGATGACGTTCGCGGCGTCGGTGCCGGTCTGGTTGGGCTTCGGCTGCACCCGGATCTGGACGCAAGAACCGCTGGGCTTGTCGCACGCGCCACCGCCGACCGTCTGCAGTTGCGCTTCGGGAAACCCGAGGCTGTCGATCGTGCCGCGCATGTCGGAAATGTTGACGGTCTGCGCCGCCTTCACCTCCATCAGCACGCCGCCCTTGAAATCGATGCCCAGATTGAATCCGTGAACGGCAATGGAGATGAGGGAGGCAAGGAGCAGCAATCCGTCGATGGCGAACGCGTAATAGCGGATGCCGACGAAATCGATTTTGGTGTTTTCGGGCAGGAATTTGAGGAGGGCCATGGCGCGGGCTGGATGGTGGCGGGCGAGACATAGCGGCTGGACCCCCGGACAACAAGTCGCCCAAGTGGCGCAAGGGCCCGGCGTGCAGTAAACAGGCTTGCTGGCGGGGCGAACCCTCCGGTTCTCTCTGCGTTCCAGACCGGCGACGCACTTGGCGATGGAATGAACGGACCTCCGGCCTCACCTCCCCCTCAGCCGCGCATGCGCATGGATCGCGGCTATACCTCGCTGGTGACCGCGGCAATCGTCGTTGCCGGCATCTATTTCGGGCGGCCTATTCTGATGCCGCTCGCGCTCGCCATCCTGCTGGCGTTTGCCTTGTCGCCATTGGTCGAGCTGATGAAGCGGGCGCATTTCGGCCAGGCGCTGTCGGTGCTCATCAGCGTCCTCTTCGCCGTCGTCGTGATGGTGGGACTGGGCACCTTCATCGGCTCGCAGGTCGCGGGTATCGCCGCCGACCTGCCGCACTACCAATCCAATCTCGAGAAGAAGATCGATTCGATCAAAGGCACGGCCGCAAACAATGGCGTGGTCCGCAGCGTGGCATCGATCTTCAACAATCTCGGCAACGAGATCGCTGTTCCGCCGCCGACGGTCGGTGGTGTGCAGGTCAAACCGACTGCCAGGCCGTTGAAGGTCGAAGTCGTGCGGCAGCGCACGGCGCCCATTGCCGTGATCGAGAACGTCATCAGCCCGCTGCTCGAGCCACTTGCGTGGATTGCCATCGTCATTGTGTTTGTCGGGTTCATCCTTCTGCAGAAGGACGATCTGCGCGACCGGTTCATCCGCCTTGCCGGGTATCGCGATCTCCAGCGAACGACTCTTCTGCTCAACGATGCAGCGGACCGCCTCAGCCGCTATCTGCTTTCGCAAACAGCTATCAATACGCTCTTCGGCTGCATCATCGCCGCCGGATTGTGGGCCATCGGGATTCCAAATGCCGGGTTGTGGGGCCTGGCGGCGGGCATGCTTCGATACATTCCCTACCTGGGCGTGCCGCTGGCGGCGACGTTTCCGCTGGCCGTCGCGTTCGCCGTCGATCCCGGCTGGAGCAAGATGGCGTGGACAGCGGGTCTGTTCGCCACCATCGAACCCATCATCGGGCAGTTCATCGAACCGGTCATCTACGGCCGCAACATGGGTCTCTCGGCCGTTGCCGTCGTGGTCGCCGCCGTGTTCTGGACCTGGCTATGGGGTCCGATCGGCCTGCTTCTCTCGACGCCGCTCACCATGTGCCTGGTCGTCATGGGACGTCACATCGAGCCGCTGCGGTTTCTGGACGTCATGCTCGGTGACCGGCCGCCGCTGGCTGTGGAGGAGAGTCTCTATCTGCGGATGCTGGCCGGCGATCCCGACGCAGCTGCCATCGAGGCGGAGTCGTTTCTCAAGGACAATTCGCTGTGCAATTACCTCGACGATGTCGCGATCCGCGCATTGGCGCTGGCGCAGCGCGACTTCGCGCGTGGCACGCTCGATGGACCGAAGCTGGACCAGATCCGCAATACGATCGAGGCGCTGGTGGAGAACGTTTCCGATCACGAAGAGGCGGATGACGTCGAAACGGGGGACCCGAAACGAACGCGCGCCCTGGCCCGCGATGCACTCGACCGCAATTGGCGGGAAACACCGGTCCTTTGCGTGGCCGGCCGCAGTGCGCTCGACGAAGCGGCGGCGACATTGCTCTCGCACCTCTTGCACAAGCACGGCATTGGCGCGCGCGTGGTGTCAGCCGAGGATGTTTCGCCGGCCAGCCTGCCGCAGCTCGAAGCCGACGGGGTCCAGGTGATCTGTGTGTCCTATCTCGATCCGGGCAACTACAAGCATGCCCGCTATCTCGTCCGGCGTCTGAAGAAGCGGATTCCGGATGCGCATCCCATCGCCGGGTTCTGGGGTCACGCGAAGGACGATTCACACTATCTCGATACCGTCGAGGCGATGGAGCTGGACGATGTCGTTTCGACTCTCGAAGAGGCCCTCGACCGCATCATCGTGCTGGCCCGGCGCGCGGCGGGCGAAGTCGCCCCGCCGCAGACGGAACCCGTGCCCGCGACGTGACTACGGTGTGACGCGGCGCATTGGCACGTTCAACGCGCAGATATCGAGAATTCCCGACGGCTTGCGGTGATAGAATTCCGGCGCCGGATGCCGCCGCTTGTTCTTTTCTGCCGCAAAGAATTTGGAATCCGTCCGCATCACCTGATATTTCGGGCGCTGTTTCTCCGGAATGTCGGCCGCCAGCCGCACGCGGATGATTGCGTCGCGTTTCGTCACGTCGTCGATCACGCCATTGTCGACCTTGACATCACCGCGGTTCAGCTTCTGCAGATACTGCATGCCGTCGAGCACGCGGCCGAAGGCGGTGAGCTGGCGATCCAAACGCCGCGGCGCCTGGCCGATGACGATGTAAAATTCCGTGGTCGCTGTGTTTTCGCCATTGTCGCGCGCGAAGGCGAAGGTGCCGGGGCAATGCAGGATCCACTCGCGGCCATCCTTTGCATCGCGGCCGACGGGAAATCCGTTCACGTGGCCCACTTCAGGCGCGAACAGGTCGGCATTGCCAAGGGGCGTAAAGGTGAGGCTGCCGGGGATGGGCCGGTCGAATTCGGCCTTCAGCGGCGGCCACTTCTTGCTGAGACCGGCCGCCTCCTTGGGATGATCCTTCGTCGACGCGGTGCCTTCGCCGATGCCCCCTTGCGCCACAAACCCGTCGATCACGCGGTAGAACGACAACCCGTCGTAGAAATGCGCGCGGATCAGAGCCCGCACGCGTGCCACATGATTCGGCGCGAAATCCGGCGCCAGCTCCACGGCCGTTTCGCCGTATTTGGTGTCGATCAGCACCAGATTTTCCGGTGCGACATCGCGCCAGGCTTCCGGCGACGGTTGCGGAGCATCGGCCGCCCGCGCGGCAATGCCAAAACACACGACCGCTATGCCCGCGACAATTCGCTTCATGGATTGATCCCCTCTGGCCGATCCGACCATAACCGGTTCCATGGACTTGATCACCGATGAGTCTGTCGCAGACGAGGTCCGCGAGGAGCGGCTGACCGCCGGCACGCCTGCCGAGGCGGCGGCCGACGAAGCGCACGCGAGGACCGCGTTGCCGACGCTTCTGTCGGTGATGTTCATCAATCTTCTGGGCTTCGGGATCGTCATTCCCCTGCTGCCGTTCTATGCGAAGTCTTTCGCCGCACCCGCCTGGCAGATGTCGCTTGTGTTCTCCGCCTATGCGATCGGCGCGTTTTTCGGCGAGCCGTTCTGGGGAAGGCTGTCGGACCGCATTGGGCGCAAGCCGATTCTCATCAGCACGGTGTGCGGCAATTGCATCTGCTATCTGGGCATGGCGTACGCGCCGAACATCTACGTGGCGTTTCTCGTGCGCCTGATCGGCGGCATGACGAGCGGCAATGCGTCGGTGGTGCAGGGATACATCGCCGACGTCACACCGCGCGAGAAACGGGCCGGGCGCCTGTCGCTCTTGAGTGCCGCGTTCAACATCGGCTTCATCGTGGGTCCGGCACTCGGCGGATTGCTGGCGCATCCCGAAGCCGGCCATATCGGTTTCCGCATTCCGCTGTTCGTGTGTGCGACCCTGTCGGCCGTTTGCGTCGCGGGACTCGCGCTGTTCGTGCAGGAAAGCCGGCGGCGCAAGCTGCATTTCAACGAGCAGCCGAGCCGGTGGCTGGTGTTCGGCCACGCCATCTCGCATCCAGTGATCTCGCGTCTGATGCTGGTGACGTTCCTCGCCGGCTGCGCCTTCACCGGAATCGAATTCGTGTTCGGCCTGTGGACGGCGGCGCGCTTCCACTGGGGACCGCGTCAGGTGGGTACGGCCTTTGCGGTCGTCGGCATCGTGGCCGCGACGTGCCAGATCTTCGTCACCGGGCGCCTCTCGCGCCGTTTCGGCGAGGCGTGGGTGCTGGCGGGCGGCATGGCAATCACCACCGTGTTCCTCGC
>DATIYG010000064.1:0-3363 GCA_035517755.1 Rhizomicrobium sp.
AACTCCATCTGCGAGAATGGCTGATTCGGATACCGGCGTTTCCAAGTTGCCGCAGGCTTTCAGCGCGATGGCGATGGCGGTTTGAGCATCGGGAACGGCGACGCTGGCGTCATGCGTGGCGCATCCAATAAGAACGACAACCGGGAGAAGCGCCACACCTCTTTTCATGTAGGTACCTCCACCTCCGTATGCGGCCAGCGTCTCTTAAGCGGAGGGCGTCGCGTCCATCATAGCGCAGAGATCGGGCCGTGCTTACTAGGTTCTTGACGATGTCTGCTCGCATCGCGGGAGGAGCGTACGGCCCCTAGGCGCGGTCGAAACCGAACACGCGATGAAAGAGCGATGCTGCGGCCTTGAGAAAGGCCGGCTCGGCCTCGCCGATCTTGCCCACGATCACGCGCAGTTCCAGCGCCGCAACCTTGTCGAAGCGCACCGTCGAGGCGACCTTGAGCCCGTTCCTGCGGCTCGGCGCGATCGGCATCGAATCCCGCCAGGCGTCCGTGTTCGACGCGATGAAGGCCAGAACGATGTCCGCACGCTTGTCGTTGTCGCGCGAGATCACCAGGGCAGGGCGGACCTTCGGCCCCGCCAAATCGGTGAAGGGAAAGCGCGTGAGGACGATGCTGCCGAACGCGTACATCAGGGCTTGAGGATGTCGGCTTCGCTGTAGAGGTCCGGCTCGTCGGCCAAGTAGGTGAAGGCGCGGCCTTCCTCGGCGATGCGCGCCAGCGGCAAATCGCCGTCCAGCGTCTCGACGATCACGCGGACCAATTGCGTGGCCGGAACGCCGCGCCGCCGCAACTCTGCCGAGACCTTGCCGGCCTCGATGGATTCAATCACGTGCCGCATGCATCACCGGTCCGGCGGCCACATCATGGGATGATCGGGCGCATGGCCGATGATCTCCGCCTTGAGCACGTTGCCGTCGAAGGTCCCCCGCGCCATCAGCGCATGTCCAACCGATGGCGCCGCCACGTCGTGGTTCGCGATCGCCTGCGCCGCGTCCACAATGAGCACATGGCCGTCGCGTTCCTCGACCGTCAGCACGGGCCCGGCAATCGCCCGCACCGTGGCGCGAATCTCATGGATGCCGGGCGCGAGCGGCAGGCGCGAATCCACGACCGGTGGCGGTGGCGGCAGATGCACCGCGGGCGCGCCCGGCGGTCTCAACCCGAAGATGGCGAGCGACTTCACGGTCGCCACATAGACCTTTCCATTCGCCGCAACCGGAACGATGTTCGAATCGCCCAGCGAATTGGTCCACGTGCCGGCCTGGGCGGTGAAGATCTCCTTGCCCTTGTCCGGATCGAAGGCGTGGAATTTGAGCACCTCCTGATCGAAATCCGTGGGCCGGCCCACGGCCCAGATCACGGCACTGCCGGCCTTCGTGCCGTTCGACGACACGCTGGTGAAGAAGCCCGGGAAGAACGCACCTTCGACATTGCCGGGACTCTTGTCGAATTTGAGCTTGGGCGTGCCGCTCGCGTCGATCTTCCACACCTTCACGGTGTTGTTGCCGCTCGACACGACGCGGCCGATGCCGTCCTTGCCGACATAATACGATGGCCCGCACCAGCAATTGCCGATATCGACGGAGCTGTATTCCTTGCCGCCGTTCTTGTTGCCGTTGCTGATGTCGTCGGCGTTGAACACGTACATCGTCCCGACCTTGCCGGCGGCGACCGCGAGGTTGGTCGGCTGACCGGGCTGCGGCGGCAGCAGCATGAATCCGCCCGAGCCGAAATCGAGGTCGGACTGGTCGAGCTGTTGCCAGCCATTGGTGCCCATCGGCGTGTACAGGCTCTTCACCTTCGACAGATCCTTGCGCATCTGCACGACGCTTTCGGCGATGTTCCGCTTCCTGTCGAACGAGTCGCCCGAGAAATCCGAATTGCCGGTGATGAAATACACGTCGCCCGCATTGCTGGCCGCGAGCCCGAAGCCGGACATCCAGATGGTGGAGAGGAAGAAATCGTCGGTCGAGCTGGCGAGCTTGTTGGTCAGTTCGTTGGCGGCGAGCGGTGCCAGGGTCGCGGCATTCCAGCCCAGCACCCAGCCGCGCGACTTGTTGGCGTCGAAATCGCAGAAGCTGGCAAAGCCGGCGTAAAGATTGCCGTTGGCGAGCAGCAGCCCGGCGCGGTTGCGGCTCTCATGCGGATCGAAATTGTAGGTCGAGCCGTCGGACAGCTTGCCGCTTGCGGCAATCACAACGGAGTCCTGCAGATCGTTCAGGGTTGCCGGATCGAGCGCATGCACGCGATAGACCGGCTTGTTGGATTCCTTCGTGTAGGTGATGAGGTAGATGGTATGCGTGACGGGATCGATCGTCGGCGTCGAATTGATGCCGAGATTGGGTCCGCCATTGGTGCACCCGCCGGGAAGGGAGTTGCGCAACACCGGCGTGCCGAGATTGCGCTGTAACAGGATGTCGCCCGTGTTGGCGTCGATGGCGTAGACCGTGTTGCTTTCGGTGGCGATGTACACTACCTCGCGCGCGCTGTTGCCGTTCACCGACTGGTTGCCGAGGATCAGCGGCTGGGCGTCGACCTGGTCGTCCAGCACGGTGGAGGCGAGCAGGCCGAAGCGGCTGCCGGCAACATTGCCTGCTCTCAAGTGACCCTCGTGGCTGTTCCAGCCGGTGCGGAAATTGTCGTAGTGGTAGGTGAGGATGTCGATCGGCGTACCGGCCTTCGCTCCCGTCACCAGCCCCGCGACGGCCAGAGCCGCCAAACCCATCCGCACGCGAGACAGCGACTGTCGCACCGCTCATCCTCCCCAAGATGCCGGCCGCACTCTGCGCTACAATCGGGTGCGGCGACAATCACGCTTCGATAACGGAACAAACGACGGACATGCGAGGCACCACTGCGACGTGCTCCGCGTTCTCCGCGACCTCCGCGTGAAATTTTCCCTTTATACCCGGATGCTCTAAACACCTGCCATGGCCGATACATTCCGCATCGCGCTCGCCCAGGCCAATCCGCTGATGGGCGACATCCCCGGCAATCTCGCCAAGGCGCGGGCTTTGCGCGCGGATGCCGCGAAGAACCGCGCCGATCTCATTCTCTTCAGCGAGCTCTACATCGTTGGCTATCCGCCCGAGGATCTCGTGCTCAAGCCGGCGCTGCAGGAGGATGCGCGCGAGGCGATCGAAGCGCTGGCGAAGGACACGGCAGACGGCGGACCGGCCGTGCTGATCGGTACGCCATGGGTGGATGGCGACCGCCTCTACAACGCGTGCCTCTATCTCGACGAAGGCAAGATTGCGGGCCGCACTTACAAACACGATCTGCCGAACTACGGCGTGTTCGACGAGAAGCGCGTGTTCGCCGTCGGGCCGATGCCGGGGCCGTTCAACATCCG